>JACQXX010000052.1 GCA_016208495.1 Acidobacteriota bacterium
ATTCGGCTTTCGGAAAATTGTTCCAGGTTTCGGTACATCATCGCTTCCAGTTCTCTTTCTCTTTGGGGATGGATCAGTCCTTCTTAATTTTATCAACTTTTCTTCTCTTTTCTAGACGTTACTTTGTCGGAGTATCTAATACACGTAGACTTTCCTCTGTAGAAAAATTAATTTACTGTATTCTTTCAAAATTCTGAATTCTCTATTTCAACCTTCCCAGGAGGCAATATGTTCTTCCTACGGATTTGCCGGAGTTTTTTTCTACTTTCTCTCCTCATCATTACAAACGGACTCCTGTGGTCAGCGTTAGTACTTGCCGACCAGAAAGGGAGAACAGATCTTTTTTTTCAAGCGGCTGTCGCCCAACAAATACCTGTTTTATCCGCGGATACATTGATTCAAAAGGAGCTTTCCCCTGGAGAATCCCATAATTACCGAATTGCGCTTGATCAAGACCAGTTTGTTTCCATCGCAGTTGAGCAACAAGGCATTGATGTTGAATTAAGACTTGAAACTGAAAATGGGACTGAGGTGACTGGCATGAATCGGTGGGACAGCACGCTTGGGGTTGAATCGCTGGTGTGGATTGCCAAACATCCAGGTTTGTATCAACTCAAGATCAAAGCGGCCTATCCCAAAGGGTTAGAGGGGAAATATACCCTTAAGCTGGTTGAAGTTCGAGCGGCGACTGAAACTGACTCTACCCGCATTACGGCTCAACAGCTATTTCTCGAAGCTGGACAATACCAGGGCCAGGAAACTGACTCGGCACTGCGCAAAGCCATCGAAACCTATCAGGCGTCACTCCTGCTCTGGCAAAAACTTGGTGATCGGCAGTGGGAAGGAATTACCCAAGCGTTGATCGGTTGGCTTCTAAAAGATCTTGGCCAACTTCGGACGGCAATCGAGGCTGATCGTCAGGGACTGGAGAGCTTTCGAGCCTGTGGCGATCAGCTTGGAGAATCAATGGCGTTGATTGAACTTGGACTGGGCTACCGAATGAGTGGTGAACGAGGAAAGGCGCTTGAGGCGTATGAACAGGCGCTCCGCTTAAAACGTCAACTCGGGGATAAACGTGGTGAGCTTTCAGTGCTCAATAATATGGGTTCAGTTTTCCATGACCAGGAAAACTACCAAAAAGCAATTGAATATCACCTGAAGGCCCTTCCACTTCGCAGAACATTAAAAGATCGAAAGGGTGAGGCAACGACGCTCAACAACATCGGCGCCATCTATATCAACCTTGGGGAACAACAAAAAGCAATGGAGAGTTTTGAACAGGCAATTCAAATTCTCCGGGAAATTGGTGATCAACGGTTGGAGTGTGCGTTGCTGGCAAATATGATTTTGCCTTACCTTGGGATGAATGAGTTGGAGAAAGCACAGGCAGCCTTTGAACAGGCGCTGGCACTGGCTCGAAAGCTTGGAGATCAGGCGGAAGAATCGCGAATCCTGAATTCTGGTGCGACGGTGTATCGTCGGCAAGGACAGCCTCAAAAAGCAATCCACGCTTATCTTCAGGTTTTGGAGTGGTGTCAGAAAAATGGGAGGCGGGGAGCGGAAGCAACGGTTTATAACAATTTGGCTTCGGCCTCTCACCAACTGGGTGAGCCCCAAAAAGCGTTGGATTATTTTCAGCAATCATTGACGATCCGTCGGGCAATTGGGAATTTTTCAGGTCAGGCTTTAAATCTCTTTGGAATGGCAAAGATTGAGTGTGAGTTAAACCAATTTGCCTCAGCTCACGCACATATCCAGGAAGCCATCCGTATTGTCGAGTCTTACTACACCAGATTTACCAATCGCCAACTCCTCAGTTCATTTTTGGCCAATTCGCAACAGTTTTATGAGTTTCAGATTGATTTGCTGATGCAGTGGGCTGAGCAAGATCCATCAGGTGGGCATCGTGAACAAGCCTTTCAGGTCAATGAATTGATGCGAGCCCGAAATTTGTTGGGATTACTCCAGGAAGCTCAAGCCGACATTCGTACTGGCGTTTCACCAGAACTGCTTTCCAGAGAACGAGATGTTGAACAGCGATTCACTGCGCATATTGAGGCGTATGCCAAACTCCTCAATCAAAAATATTCGGCTGAAGATAAGCAGAAAGGCGAAAGACAGCTTGAGGAATTAACCATTGAGTACAACGACGTTCAGGCGCAGATTCGTCAACACAGTCCACGATATGCCTCGCTGACCCAACCCAAAGCGCTGACACTGGCTGAAATTCAAAAACAAGTTGTGGATGACAACACATTGCTACTCGAATTTGCGCTTGGTGATGATCGAAGTTATATGTGGGCCATCACCCAAACCACCTGCACCAGTTATCAACTTCCCCCGCGAGCTGAAATTGAAACCATAGCTGAAGAGGTTTACCGGTTTCTGACCACTGCCAATCAACCAGAAACCGAATATGTAAAAGCGGCTGACAAACTGAGCCGAATCGTGCTTGGGCCGGTCGCCTCACAGCTCAGGAATCAACGTCTTTTGATTGTGGCGGATGGGGTGTTGCACTACATCCCGTTTTCAGCTCTGCCCAAACCGACAACCCCAGGTAGCCATACTGCTGTTAGACCAGGTTCAGTTCAAATCAACTCCCAGCCTGGGTGGAAACCAATGGTTCTGGATCATGAAATCATCTCGTTGCCGTCAGTCACGACGCTGGCCGCCCTGAGAAATGAAACATCAACCCGGCGGGAAGCGCCAAAGCGGTTGGCAGTGCTGGCCGACCCGGTTTTTTCGGAACAGGATGCTCGACTGACCACCCCCAAAAAGAGCCTGACCGCAGAAGCATCACGACCCAAACCAGCATTGACTTCGGACGAACAAATGCTGATTGACTTTTCTCAAAAGGCTCTTGAATCAGCTTCTCAAGCAGGCATCCCGACTTCCGGAATCAACCTTCCAAGACTGGCTGGAACACGCAAAGCCATCGAAAAAATTCTGACCTTTGTGCCACCCCAACAGGTGAAAACAGCCTTTGACTTTGATGCCAATCGGGAACTGGCCCTTCACCCTGAATTGAGTCAGTACCAGATTGTCCACTTTGCAACCCATGGCTTTTTAAATGCAGTCAATCCAGAATACTCGGGCCTTATGTTGTCGCTGGTGGATTCCAGAGGTCATTCGCAACCTGGATTTTTAAGTGCAATTGATGTCTATAACCTGAATTTACCGGCTGAGCTCGTTGTGCTCCACGCCTGCCAGACTGGACTTGGAGCGGACCTGACCGGCTCACAGCCAAAACGTGATGTTCAGTCACAACTCAAAAAAGTTCGGAGCGAGGGACTCATCGGTCTGACCCGTGGGTTTATGTACGCAGGCGCCAAACGCGTGATGGTCAGCCTCTGGAGCATCAAAGAACAGGCCACGGGTGAACTGATGATCCGATTTTACAAACACCTGCAGGGTTCAAAGAAATTATCTCCAGCCGCTGCCTTGCGTCAGGCTCAAATCGAGATGCTGACTCAAACAAAATGGAAATCACCTTCGGACTGGTCAGGGCTTGTCATCCAGGGTGAGTGGTAAAGGGCGGTCGGGATGGTGCAGAGCCTGTGGCTCGCGCCTGGTTTTGTCTTTAGAAAATCGAAAACCTGGAGTCTATTTACAGGTTCAACACGACCCGAAACCCAATATTATTGCTTCGAACTTTGGGCAACACCCGACCACGGTAAGCCGAACGGCACAAATCGGCGACGGTGCTCCAGGATCCACCCCGAATAATTTGGAATTTATTACCTTTGACACTCCAAACCCGGTCATCGCTGGGTGCATTCTGGTAGTTCTCGTGATCCGGGTCGAGGCACCATTCCCAAAGATTTCCATGCATATCATATAAACCAAAAGCGTTCGCCCACTTTAAACTTCCAACCGGGATTGTTTTTCCAGTTAAGTCAGGTTTCTGATACTGAGCAATCTCTGGTATCAGGCTATCACCAAAAGCATATGGCGTGGCGGCGCCGGCCCGGCAGGCATATTCCCATTGGGCTTCGGTCGGCAGTGTGTACGTTCGTCCGGTTCGTTTCGATAACAACCGGCAAAACTCCAATGCCTCCGAGAAATTGACATACTCAACCGGAAGATCAGGGTCATCTCGGAATCGTGACGGGTTAGAACCCATAATGGCTTTCCATTGGGCTTGTGTGAGGAGATAAACCCCTATAAAAAATGAGCGAACCGTAACGTGATGACGTGGGAACTCGGATTCCTGGGCGTTGGGGTCACCTACTTTGGATCCCATCCAAAAGTCCCCACCAGTGATTTTCGTCATGGTCAATGACACGTCATCGCTGAGGCTCTCGATAAAACAAACGGCTTTTTTCTGAAATCGGGATACAATTTCCTGGTGAGGGCCAAGTGTGACCGTCAAAAACTGGTACGTCTGAAAATCCTGAGTCCCGGCAAGTCCAACCTGACTTTTTAAAGACTTGATCGCCGATATTTTCTGATGCTCAATATCCCCCAAAGCATTCCCATACAGTTTGCAGTTCGTGACGAGATGCCGGCTCCCTTGCTCAACACGAATTCCAAGTTGCTTTCCGTCATGGATGGTGCATTGTTCCAACTGGGCAAAGCTTTTTTGAACGACCGAAATCCCAGCCAGCGTGTTTCCATACACATCACAATGAGTCAATTTGGCACTGCTTTTTTCAGAGAGATACACACCTTCCCGATTGTTGTTATAAATTGTACTTTTTTCGGTTGTTACAGTTCCCTCAGCCGTCACGGCAATCCCGGCATGCTGGTTGTTAAAAATCTTACTTTCCTTGATTTCAATATTGGCCTGGAGAGAGACAAGGATTCCACTGTGTTGGGCTTGTGTAATCGAACAGCGCCACAACCTGAGTTGGCTCCTTTGAGTTGCAATCATCCCGGAACCACCGATTTGCCAGATCTCACAGCCCTTGAGCAATCCTTGTGCGCCTTCATAAATAAGAATGCCTTCCTTACCGGTCTTCACAATCGAGCAATATTTGAGTGATACCATTGTTTTTTCTCCATAAACCAGGCACCCGGTGCCGCCCTCAGATGAAATCACACAATTGACAAACCTGACGTCACAATCGGTTATCAATATGGCCTCACGAGATGAGCCTTCGGTGTTGGTGGTGCGCAGGGTCAATCCCCGGATATGAACCCGAGCCGATTGCACAACCAAACCAGGGTTGTTGTGTCCTTGAATAATAATTGAATGCACTTCACCTTCCCCAACCAGTTTGAGTGGTTTGTTAATCATGACGGTTTCTTCATACACTCCTGGAAAAATGCGAATGACAGCCTCTGGAAACGCCTGGGCAACCGCTTCGCCAATGGTTGTGTAGTGACCGATTCCCGTCTTGGAGACAATTGGCGCAGATTGGGCGGTTTCAGGCATCACCGGCACCGGCAGAAGCTGCGGAAGCAACAAAACGGAATGCCCTTGCGGTTGATGAATTCCTTTTCCAACACCATCCGCTGCCTGAACTGATTTCAAGATCAGAAGAAAAGCATCTGGAGCAATGCTTTCGTCCTTGACGATCAGACCTTCAGTAAAACTGGCAATCTGGGTTCCGGGTCTGGCGGAGATTGAGGCCAAATACTGGTTCATCGGAATCGGAAGCCCAAAATCCTGGTGCGGCGGCTGATGGCAAAAGGGACACTGGTTGCGAGCAGTGGCAACCGGCACGGAGAGAACCCAGCATCGGTGCCGCTTGACGGTCTGCCGTGCCTGAGCACCACATCCAGGGCAAGCTGGCGGTTTCTCGTTCGTCAATCCAAAGAAATGATGCTGAGCAGCCGCTTTTGTATCCCCCAAACAAAGAGTCTGGCAGGAATCGCACAGGTACTGATGATGAAACGGACGATCACAGGCCGGGCAATGCTGGTTTTGCTTGTGGGTCAGGTCTTCCACTTCAATCGGCCAGTAATTGCGACAACCCAGACAATACCCCCAAAACGGCTCTTTTGGAAAAGCGTTGCCCAGCACGTGTTCGTGACTAATACATTCAATCGGCCCTGAGTTGCTGGCCCGAAAACTGATTTTATGAATTGGACAAAAAAAACGATGACGATGTACCACGGTGTATATCCGATTTTTAGGATTTGGGGTTCAGAAAAATAGAATTATACCAGTCAAGGTTCAGGGTTCAGGGAAATACAATTGTTTCAATAGGTTAACCTCCTGTAAATCGAGGAGATGATTAAATAGTGGAAGTATCAGTCAGTACCACCTGTGTCAGCAGGTGGGCTGGAAGAAGTGGAGTCCACCCGCTGACGCAGGTCGTACCGACAAGTCCTTTTCCGGCAAGTACTTTGTCATAAGTTTCCTGAGATATTGAATTTGGTAAGTGTTTGATTCTTTTCGTGTATTTCGTGTGTTTCGTGGTTCAAAATGTCTTGGAATTTTCGGTAAGGTACTTATCACTGTCGGATTTCGATCACTCCCTTTTGGATCAACCGATATTCTCCACGGTATTCTTCAACCAGAGCCGGCTTTGTAATGACAATCTCGCCAGTACGGATCTCCGAACAAGAATAAAACTCTGTGTAGTAGTAGGAAAATTCATGCTGAGCCATCAACCGATCCCGGTTTGGTAACGCCAGCAAATGTGGCTGCCTGTTGCTCGAATCAAAAAAGCGAGTTATAGAAAAAAGCGCCTGATTAGTTTGTGTTGAAAGAACTTGAGGTTGGCCATTTACTGGACCAACATCTAGTACAACCCTATTCACTTGTTTTAAGCATTCTTCAACGGTGCCAGATGGAAATGTCGGAGTTGACGGTTGGACCTGAATGCGGTTCTTTTCGGAATGTCCCTGGTTGCCAACGACCGAAGGAGTCGCTGGCGGTTGAGATGGTTGACCCCGGTTATCGTCCAAAGATTTTTTTACCTGGAGCAACATGTTCGCATGACTTTCTTGTATATCTTTGAGTTCGTTCCAAGACTGAGCCTGTTTCTTTTCCTGTTGTGTAAACTGTTCTCCAATAAATGTTTTCAGACCAACAGAGTATTCATTCATCAGTTGTTGCAGTTGATCTCTCATTTCCTGTTTTTCACGTGCCGGGTCATTCGGCGGAGGTCCATCATTCATAGCCGGGCGGCGGGTTCTACCCAAAACCACCCCTCCCCCCAATCCAATCAGAAGGGCAACCAAAAAAGTGCCTCCTTGCTCAAGCCAGTGAAAATACGGTTGGTTTGCCACGGACGCTTTCATATCGGCAATCGCCTGCTTGAGTTCTAAAAGTTCACGAACCTGGGATTTCTCACCGCTTTCGGCTGTAGTCGAACCGGCTGGCTGGCCGTTTGCCAAACCTTCCTGATCACCGGTTGCAGAAACAGAGGCTTTTGTTTTAAATATTTCCTGAATTTTCTTAAAATGCGTTGTTATCTCTGGATGAGCACTGACCCCGCCTAATTCTGAGAAAAGACTATCTAACTGAGTCGAACAACTCAGCTTATTTGATTCACTTAAATAGGTTTTTGCTTCTTTGATGTTCTGCTCATCTGAATTTCCCTCTTTTATATTAGAAAAAATTTGAAGACTTCCTGTTATTAAGGTAATTGACTGTTTTTGAGACTGTTTATCGGTAAATCTACTTTTTTGTGATTGTAAAAACCTAATACTTTCAACCAGAGTTTGGGCGTCATTTTCACCCCCCAAAGAAGGTTGTGGCGGTTCTGGAGACTGCGATGGGCTGATGGACGGTCCTTCTGCATTTGCATTTTGGTCTTTCGGTTCAGCAGAAGAGTCTTCCCCGGTTCCACACCCAACACCTATCAGCAGCAGTATCACCAGTGCGCAAACTGCCAGATTCGATTTTGTTTTTGGAAAATTCATAGTGCCTCTCAAATAAATTGCGTTTACATCCCTGCTTGTACCGGATTTTGTGTCAGGCCAGGTCGGTGTTGGAAAGAAAGGGCTTGTCAGTACCACCCGCGTGAGCGGGTGAGGTAGAGACAAGCCAGCCCACCTACTCACGCGGGTGGCACTGACTCATTGGTTTCGGCTGAACTGTCACCGGTAGTTTCCATCCTTCTCAGCCAGTACATTGAGAAACTTATGGTCGCGGTCTTCGGGATAGAGCAATCGGGACAGGAAAAACCCAAGCGGTGATTGTTTTGATTTGAAATCAAGGCATGCTTTCACCCCTTGCTGAAGCACTGCGTTGAGACTGCTCCACTCTTCGGGCGGCATCAGATTCACGTCTGGATTCCGAGTGTTTCCAATCAGCGTGAAAATTGGCAAAATCGGATCCATTGGCTGTTCATAATCTTGCAACTCTTCGGTGCTCGCCTTTTCGATGGTTTGGAAGTTTTTTCCAATCTTGTCTTTGATAGCGTCAAAACTCCAATGATCACACCAACGCATGGTGACTGGTGGGAACTCGTTGACCTGAAGGTTTTTGAGGGTGATTCCGGTATAGGGTTTTGATTGGACTTCCATTGCCTGGTCTTGCCCTTCAAGCCTGGTAATGGCCCCTATCGCCACGGATGTTTTGGCTTTTTTCAGATCTTCCTGGTTCAACAAAATCACATTCTGGATTTCAAGTGCCCGCAGGTACTGAATTTCCACTTCGTCAACCACTGCTTTCATCAAATGAGATTTAATCAAGGCCAGGATTGCCTGAGCTTCACGCCGGAGTTCATTGGCCGAACGCTCCAGTTTGGCAAAGGCCAGCAACCCCCAACCGTTGCCGCTCAAAATAAGCTGAATCTTGGGCGACCGACCATTGCCCAAAATCAATTTCTGATTGACGGCTGCCGCACAGGTCTGTAACAAGCCGTATAAAATCAAATGCTGGAAAAACAACCGGGCTCGATACCACTGAAACGATGGATTTTCCAGGCGATCAAGAATCGTAGCCTCTCCTTTGGCAAAAGCATCATTGGTTTTGTTGGTGATGTGCAGGGAATAACAGACCCCGGTCGGTAACTTACCGAAGAGTTCATCCCGTGTCAGGCTGTGGTCCACGCCGCGTAAAAACCCCGCCAGCACTCGCCGAAAGATCTCACTCCCGCGCACTGCCGGCGGCTCAAAGTTCTTTTCGGTAAACCGGAAGAAAGCTTCCCCCGCAACTTTGATACTGTCGAGCACCAGAAAACTTTGATCGTACCGAACGGCCAAATCGGCGGTGCCACCTCCGACATCAATAAACACATCAATGATGCCTGGGTTGGCAATTGCCTGCTGGGAATTGGCAATGGCGGTGCTTTCATCCAGTTTATCCCCGTAGTCAAACGTACCAGCCAGGGTCGAGCCGTAACAATATGAGCGAACTTTGGTGATGGCCTGCCGGGCTTCTTTATGAAAATTCTTCGCTTGTGTCTCGGTAAAGGCAAGTGGAAAGGTGAACACATACTCGCTGATTGGCTCTTTGTAGCTGAAAAACACCTCAGCGTGGGCATAGAGCAATGTCAGTTGGAGAAATATTTCGCGAAACGGCAACTCTTCACCCGTCGTCGAGACCGAATTCCACTTCAGGATTGTGCCTGGCCGGGTATTCCACGCATCCTCAAACTGGGCTTCAGCGGTTGCAGTGCCCATTCCTTTATGAAGCGACGGAATATCAGCTTGAAAGAGGTGTTCCAACTGAATGTCTTCCGGCTTGACCTTGTGCAAATTGGCTGATTTCAGATCCAGGAGGATAGTTGGGAAAAATCCTTTGCCACTTTCCCACTTCGAGGGGATAATTCCTGGAATTTCCAAACCCAGACCAGCTCCCCAGACCACTGCCGGACTAAGGCTAAAATTGAGTGGCGCAGGATCTCCCGTCACTTTATAGGCCAGAGCGGTATTGCTGGTCCCAAAATCCACCCCCAGATGGGCGTGATGGATACCTCGGGCCGGCTGGTCAACCAATTTTGATACAAAGGCGACGCCGCGTTCCCGGTTTCCACTATCGCGAAGCATCAATGCGTACGGACGATTTGGCCGGTCCGAACCAGTCAACAAACTGATGTAGGTTTCGTCATCCACTTCGATTTGGCGCGCGGGTGTTCCCTGTTCATCAATCAGGACCCACTGGCCGCATTCACGTTTTTTCGCTCCAAATCCATAAGCCAGATACAATTTCCAGTCCTGGGAAACTTTTGGAGGCCAGAGCGTCAGATTGGCATTCTGAAGTAATTTTGAAAATACCGGTTCCGTTCGCCAGGCAATTTCTTTCCCGAGTAGCGTGAAGGTCCAGTCAATGCCGTTGCCTGAAACCCAAATATCCGCGTCCGGGCGCTGCAACAACTCAGGAAAATGCTCCAACAGCCGTTGTTTGACCGGTGCCAGGCAAATCGCAATCTCACCTGGTTTGAGAACCGAAAATGTTTCACCGACGTCGTGAACCTCGACTTCGTGCAGCCGCCGAGTTAGCGATGAAGCCGGCTTGCGGCACCAGTAGGGAGCATCAGCCAGGAAGAAATCTTTCAACAAAACAACGTCTGACTGTTCATCAAGCTGGAACTCAACCTCCTTCCCGGCAAATTCCACACCGATGGTCCGGGGTCCAAGCCGTTGAAACTGAGCCGGCGACGGCATCCCGATTTCCAGTGGAGTCGTCATCCAGGGTAAAAGTTGCGGCATTCCCGAAATCAGGTAGTAAGTCGTTCCGCCATTTCGTTGCCGTTGGAACGGATATTTTTCCAGGCAGGCTTTTGGCTCCTTGAGAAAGGCGTTTCCGAGCGTGTTCCATTGCCCTGGATCCCAATCAATGACGATGGCATCCACATTTACAGATTTCTCAAGTGGTCCAAAAGCCCCCTCACAAAAACTATCCAGCGCAGTGCGCATGGTGTTCTCCAACACTTTTTTGGCAATGGTACGCAAATGGACGTGAACTCGCTTTTCAATCGAATCCTGGTTAACTATGTCCTGGCTTTGATCGGTCGAATTGGTTTTCTCACTCAGTAAAAGCTCTCGACATCGTTCCCATGATAGATGGGTCTCCTTCAGGTATGGTGCCAGAAGTTTGCTTGTGGACCAGGTTGAGCGACCGCGACTTGGGAAAAAAACGGTTTCCGGGTAATACCCTCCAATGACCGTCCCATCATCCATTTTTAATAAATGAACTGCCCTCAATGACTCATCTTGTTTCGGATTGGGATAGGTACCACTCAGGGCCGGCCAAAGATCAGGATCAAACTCTTTTTCCAAGATACCCCTGGGAAAAGTCTCCAAATGAGCCAGCCCACAATAATGAAGCAAAAATAAGCACACCCATTCCTGAGTCAGTTCGCGGTCGGTATGACGGCGGCGGCTTTGTTCAGCTTCGATGAGTTTCTTACAGCTATAGGCGCCGGCCCAGGCGGATGGAATCGCTTCAAAGTATTTGGGGTTAAAGAGCGGGCTCGGCAGGTTTTCCACCCTATGAAACCGCCGCTCGTTGACCACTCCGATATTTCCCCCTAACAAATTATTATTCAACAGGATTTTGTAATCACTCATAGGTTTTCCCTCGTCTATCTCAACTCCTCATTCACTCCGGCAGGTATGACTGACAATCCCTGGTTTCCAACCATCAGTACCTGGGCTCAACTGGATTTTTTGGTATACACCTGTGACCACACCCAGCGTAAATAACGCCCTGGCGTAAATTCGTTTTCAGGTGGACACCATTTGCCAAACTCAGCGTCTGAAACCTGAACTGCACTCCGGCCCAGCATCAGGGTGCCGCGGGCTTTGTCACTCCAAAATGTTTTGCGTGTTTTCTCCTTCACCTCATCAATCGTGCTCTGGGTACTGGAGAAATAGTTTTGAAGCTGAGCCATATCCTGATTGTTCCACCCCAACGTTTTTGCCGGATCACACAGCGCCGTCATGGCTGCGGCAATCAGATCCAGCGCGTTGTGAAAGCGACGTTTCTCCGCCTCATACCGGTCACTGTTTTTGACATACATCTGTCGCAATGGACCAATGCCTTGCCATTTTACGGGCTCGTGTTCCCAGGGAATCACTCGTTTGGCAAAAAAGTACAGTGCGGCTGAAGATAAAAACACTCGCTCCAGATCAATACTGGCCCCATCCTGCATCGTGGAGCGCGGAAAGTCCGCCAGACTCATCGTGGCATTGAGATGTTCGGTGGAAGTTCCAACCTTGTATGAAGTTACAGCGTGTGTTCCTTCATTTGGACTGGCAAAGAAATTAAATGCCGCCAGTGCCGCAACGACTTCCGTCGCGTGGAGCGGATTTCGCTGGGATTTTCCCCCGTTGCTCCAGAAAGGCAAAAGGTCAGGTGCCGGTTTTCCAACCAGATACAGGTCATTCAGATGTTTTGAGGCGTGATCCTGGTAATAGGCCAATCCTTGCTGAGCCCGTTCCTGCATTTCTTCCGGATCGGCATAAAATCCAAGCAGAATTTGCCGAACCAGTTCCCGCTTTTCCCCTTCCTCCAACCCTGAAAAAGCAGCGTGAGTGCCATGGGCGCGGAAATGCTCCTCGACAATCTGCGGAGTTGCGTCTTCACCAGGTTTGAGTCGGCGAAATGGTGGCTGAGGAGGAATGGTATATGGGGCCATCAGTGCCGCACCGATTTTCCAGCCCCAGGTCGGATGTTCGTTTCGGATCTCTCCTAAAAACTGAGCCATCACCGGAACACCACAGGCGCCGGTCCCACCATGCAGACTCCCGCAGAGAAAAAACCTGACTTCCTGACCTTCAAATTCATTCAGATTGAGTTCTTTCCCCCCTGGCGAGTTCTGGTCTTTCAGAAGGTGGGTAAAAACGGCCATGACCGAAGCCCCAATAAATGGCTTTTGATAGAAGCCACGGTCAATCTGGACATCCAGTTCTTTTGGCTCATAAAAAGTATCCAGAAAAGGTTTCGAACTTCTCAATCCGCTCAAATTGTGCGAATCAAGAATGCCCCGTAGCGTTTTTGAATTCGCTCCACCTCTATCCACTTGTGAAATTTGAAGCGGGTCCAGATGACGGATTCGAGTATCAATTTTCATCCCCCACTCACTCCACGCAAAATGGCCTTCCATCCCTCCGAGATTGATTTGCAATTCGCGGTAGTCGTCAACCGCCTTCTGGAGAGCAATTGCCGCACCGGAGCTGCGATCAGGGTCAACCCGCCAGATTTGGACTTCGTCCCCGGAACTGGTCAGGATTTTATTTTTATCAATTCGAGTGGGCACGCCAGCCATTGCCAACCGGATAAAGGCTTCTCCGACTTTGGCGCCGGTGCCGCCAATCAGAATCAACACATATTTCATGAGGTCCCTTCCTTTTTCTGTTTGTAACAGTCAGTGCGGTCTTTTTTTCAACACTTCTTCATTTGCACGACTCACGACTGATTTGGATTAGACCAAATCCCCACGCCAGGGCCCCAGGTGACCAAAAACCATGAACACCACATAGTTCACCCATGAAAAGAAAATGCCGACACAGAGGCTGTGGGTTCCGATTTCAGTTTGAAACTGCTGTGTGTTGGTTAAAAAAATCAGTACCGCTCCGAGCAGTACTGGAATAAAGCCAATGACAATAAACAGGAGGGTTCTTCCACGTGACCAGGTGTTCACAGCACCCGCGTTTCGTTTCAGAACCCATTTGACAGCCAACATCACCCCAGAGCAAACAGCCGCAACGACAAGTGTGGTAATCAACCACTTGGTTGCAATTTCCTGCCAGTAATCTTCTGTCGTCGCCGCAAACAACCGGAGAAATGCGGTCCAGGTTGGTGACATCAAACTCATGAGATAGCTCATATTCCCAGGTCTCCTCTCAACAGGTTCAAATCAAATCCTTTTTCTCGTACAATGTATTCAAAGGGTCAGTACAAAAGACTTTCTCAGCCTGTCTTCTTGAGCTTCAAAGGTTCCTACTTCGGTCCAATCCGCAGGTACAATTCAACCACGGGTTGTTTTTTCAGCGCCGCGCTTTTCCACAAGCCGGCAAGGGATTTGTCGAGGCCATACGTTCGGTTTCCATTTTCCGCGATTTCGTCATTTTGCGTTGACCAGTCTCGGACCCATGCTGGAACGTCGGCTTCCGGATTGAGATGCCCGGTCGCCCGGTATACCCGCCAGGCTGGAGGATCAGTTGACTTCGGCCATTCCAGTCGCCACTCAAGCACCTGTTTCCCTTGAGAATCCGGTTTTGCAGGATTGACCAAAATCAGTTTCGGATAGCGAAACTGAGCCTGGTCTTTCCCGGCTTTGGGATAAACCTGAGCGGTTTCCCAGGTCAACAGCGTGGTGAGTTCTTGAGGACTTCCCAGATTCAAAGCCGAATCCGACCAGGGAATTTTCGACACGGTCACTGAGAATGTAAGGTTTGTCTGACCCGGTTCAGTTTTCACGGTCAGCCTGGCTGGTCCCAGTTCAGAAGACTTGCTTTTCTCGATTTCAAAACCACTTGAGCTGAACTCGACCAGCGCCGGATCACCAGATTTTGTCAACGGACACCCCAGCGGCAATTCGTAAACCGCCCCGGTATTTGGATTTAATACCTGAAGTTTGTGCTTTAATTGCCGAATCAATCCTTCGAGCGCTCCCGGATCCGGTGAAAAAACATACACATAAAATGGCCGATACCGGGTTGGATCACTACCTGAAGTGTAGGCAGGTGCGGTGGGCGGAACCGCCTGATTTAACCCTTTGCGTTTGAGCAGTGCGTTCATCTCAGAGTAGATATCGCCGCTAAACTGACTCCGAACACCCAAAATGCTCCCGCTCCAGCCTTGTTCGAGCAACATCCGAATATTGCGTTGAAGGTTGACTTGATCTGACCCGCCGACTTTATCTTCAACTGAGTGAACCCCATCGGTGACTAAAATATGAAATCGAGCCGGGAGAGACGCATTCTCCAGAGCCTGCGGGTCCGCCTGAGATGTCACCGGCCCCGCTGGGCCACCAACCAGGCCACCTCCAAAAATCGGAGGCGAAAAATACTGAACGGCTTTCGCCAGGTCATTATACTGTTCGTTAAACGCTGCCTGAGTCCGCGAAGCCAGGATCAATTCTTCAGTGGCTTGCAAGTGACCAATTTCGGCGCCAACCCGGCGCATCCAGATTTCAACTGGAGGATTAAGACTCAATCCACGAAGCTCCTGGAGTGTCCGGCTCAAGACCGATTCTTCTTTCCCGGAAGAAATAAACCCACGCATACTTGGACTCATGTCGAGATAGACCACCAGGTTAGGGCTGGTTTGGAAAACCTCCAGTTTAGACGGGACGACATCGGAGTCACCAGTTTCCAGAATCGTTTTCCACTGAGGTGGTTCAGCAGTACCCTGGCATCCAGCCAGAGCCAGGCTCAGACTCATCCCAGTTGTTATCAGGAGCCCCCTCAACGCGGATCGTGTTTTTTTGAGTGTGGCAGGTGTGTGAGTAGTCATACATTTATGGGTCGGCAATCGGCGACCAATAACAAATAATTCGCGAAACATATTTAAATAGGGCGTGGCTACTTTGAGTTAAAACTCAAGCCGCCACTTTTTTTTTCAGTTTTTGGGACATCGGGCGACTGAACCGAAGGTCCATATAACCGAAGATGTTCCTGGGAACGATGAAAAGTCCAATATCGAGACCAGTCACCATTGAGAAAGACCGAGCGCAAATCAAGCATGGCTTGAGCGCCAGTCACGGTCCAGCGCATCCCGGCGCCGTCCATGCGGGTGACGATGAGTTGTTTGCAAGCCGATTCGACGGCCCCGGAACCAATCGGAAACCCGGCGCGCAAATACTGGTCATAGCGCATGCGGGAGCGGTTGGTGTCAAAATAAGCGATGACTTTGTGAACCGTCTCGGTTTTGGACTTCCCGACGATGAGGCCGGTGGACAAACAATGGCGCAACTCATCAATGACGAGGCCGACCTGGCCGAGGAGAAAGCGGGATTCCTGGGCTTTGACCCAGGCGGTGGCCGCCTCCGAGCCTTCGGGCAAAAAGGTGTAGACGGCTTTCCACAGGTACTCGCGGGCGTGATGAAAGTCGAGAATTTCAACCGCGTACGGACAAATCTCGGCTTTGAGTCCCCACATCGCTGGTTGGCCATCGGCCAGAAACGCCACGGGGCGCCTGGCGCCGCCGCGCGCCTCAACCTGGTCTTTGAGAAAGGGCGTCAGCGTTGGTTTGGCTTCCAGTTCGGCAAAGATTTGTTTGTCGTGGGCCGCAATGTCCGGCAACTGGCCCGTCTCGGTGACCGATTCAAACCGATCCTGCTCCGCTACCGTGTACACCGTGGCCACCGTCGCCATTTTCTTCTTCTGGGCTTTCTCCCCTCGCTTGCGCCGGGTCGGGGTTTGGGCCAGTTCCTTTTTGGTCATTGGGATGCCTTTGCCGTCCGTACTCACCACGATACATTCCCCTTCGCCTGTCGCCTTCATCTTCGCCGGCGATTCATAAAAGCTTCTCACATCCTGGGCCGCCTCCACCGACATCACCTCCACCATCCGCTTTGGGATCTTCACTCCCAATTGTTCATTCAGCCATTCGACGCTCGCCTCAAACGGCTCCACCACACTCAACCGCAACGCCCACTCCTCCAACTTTGGACTGTAACACCGCTTCGGGCGTCCCATCTTCTCATCCAGCGGCGCGACTCCCCCAGTCTCCTCACTCCAAAAATAGGCTCGCTCCACCTCGATTTCCCCAAAGATCGAGACATATCGATAGCTCCTCTGTCCGTGGTAGGGAATCTCTTTCCCGCCCTCCACCTCGATTGGCTCGATCCTTTCTTCTTCCATCCTTGCCGTCACCGACTGCTGCAGCAACGCTCGCCCCAACTTCAATACCTCTTTGAAGATCGCGTTTTCAGTCTCTTCCACTGTCCCCTCCGCTCTTTGGCTGTACCTCACCAGGTTTTCAAAGATCGTTTGCGCTTCCATCACTGCTGTTTCGTTCGTCACCAGATGCAATCCGCTCTGTTTTTTTGTATCTTTCATCGGGCTTTTCCTCCAAGATCCTTCGATTTTCTTTCATTTTCTCAATCTTGCCGGGTTAAAGCCCTTTTTGTCACCTCTTTCACACTTTCAACACTCTATTTCTCAATTACTTACCTTTTAACTCAAAGTAGCCGCGCCCATTTAAATAAGCGATTTAACCGCTTATCCAGTTACGATGGCTGAAGGCCAATCTCGAAATCAAAGTAATGCTTGGAGCTTCGTATTCAAGCACTGAAACCTATTGGATGGCACCCGCGCTTTCCAAAACCCTTACCTTTTCGCGATAAGTGGCATTAGATGGATACTCGGACAATCGTTCTCTCGCCTGTTTCAATGCCGTACTGCCCTCATTATCTCTGATATTTACCTGAGCTCCTGATTTGATGAGGAGCGAATCAACTTCCGGGTTGTATGAATGCATGAGTGCTGTTTGCCCAATGTTATCCCTCGCATTGACATCGGCCCCAGCTTTGATCAAAAGCGAACTGATGTCTGGGTTTCCAACATACATGAGTGGTGTTTTTCCAGATGTGTCTTTTGTATTTGGATTTGCACCTTTTGCAAGCAAAAGCCGAAACACTTCTTGCCCGCTATATTGCCTACTGGCTAACATGAGGGGTAATTCCCCCTGCAGATTAGCTGAATTTGGATTCGTTCCCATCGCAAGTGATATTTTTAGAACTGGAGTATCTGGATACCACACCCCAATTACCAATGCGGTCACACTTCTTAAGAAAATGACACCGCTGAGAATAACAAAAGCCACTCCCGCCAGTCTGGCAGGCCAACCAGACCAGAAGACCGTGTCATATCCCAGGTTCGCCGCGTGTTCGCGCGCTTTTTTCCCCACAAAAGTTACTCCAAAAAGAATGGAATGAAGACCATACAATAAAAACCCAAGGGCAAAGGCTTCTTCAACAGCTTTTATTCGAAAGATGGTTAATATAAAACCAGTTATAATTGGCAACAGAAACAGAACAATTCCGCGAAGACCAGTCTTTTGAAGGGTATCCATATATAGCCTCAATGTTTGGAGTGCGACGGCTTGACGCCGCGTTGATCTTATTTGTCTGAATTAAATGTTTCTCGCAGTTGGCTCTCAGCACTGCGGAGAAATTCCGGGTCAATTTTGATAATTGAGCTATCGCGCTCAACTGATAATGAGCCAAATCCTTCTTTCTTACTCACGTCGAACCGGTAGGTGGTTTCATATGGAACCTCCAGAAACCCACCCTTCCAGTTGACAGTCAAGGTGGTTGTAATTGAATGACCATCAGCAGAACGTGAAATCAATGGCGAGTCGGTTGAACCGTAGGTACCGGTCGGATGGGTCCGGCGGAGCAGAAACTTTCCAAGGTCAGCCGAGGCCGATTCAATTTGGTTGCGGAAAGCCTCATATTCAGGTTGTGAATAAGTAACGGCTGCCTCAGCCGCCTTACGAGCCTGTTCCTCAGCCAGTATTTTTTGTTCCAGCTCTTCGCGTTTTTGCCGTTCGAGTTCTGTTCGCTGGCGCTCAAGCTCAAGCCGCTGACGTTCGACTTCGGCTTGCTGACGCGTAAGATCTGATTGCTGTTGAGTCAACGACAGACTTTGATCCCTGGCTGAAGCACATCCAATACCCCACATCACCAGCCAGCCAAGCATCAAATACCATCCATATTTTCGATTGAACCACCGTTTAAATTGAAAAACAGTCATAATCCTCCCAGCACTTTTTGCTGTTCATAGCATCTCAAGAAAAATCCACGTCAACACTGCTGGCAAATTTTGGAATCAGCAATACCGCGAGAAAAACCGGCGCGATGACCACCAGCAGAACTGGAAGAATGAGAAACTGGCCGAAACTATGTTCAATTCCGCTTCCTAACCGATTGGTAAGCGACACAATCCACTGGCGGGTCAGTTCAATCAGTGCGCTCAACCAATCCAATGGAATCAAGATCACAAAACACAGGCCAACACCCAGTAAAATCACCGAATAGACAATGGCGATGATCGCCAGAACCGGCATCACATAAAATGGTTTGCTTGCTACATATCGAAACAATTCGCCTGCGGCTTTCCAGCAAGCACGATTGACTGTTTTGAATGCTCCACTTCCAGTCAAATCGGCAAATTCAGCCACGATACTCACCGGAACAGCGGACGACAGTTTCGGAATAAACAAACTCAAGAGAAAAATTGGCGCGACCAGACATATCACGACTGGTCCAAACAGAAAGGAGCCGAACGACTGCCCCATCCGATCCGCCATTGCGGTTATGACACGTAATAACCCGGATCGAATCCAATCAACGGCGGCTCCAAGCCAGTCAAACACCACAAACAGGTAAAATCCGCAAGCCACCACCATCAGAAACGGAGCGTATACCACCGCCATGCCAAAGGTGAACGGCTGGACAAACCACCGCTGACGCAAAGAGTAGCGGAAAAGGCTCGCACTCGCCTGCATATAGCCACGGCCAAGCGAACAAAATACACCCTGGCTCATATTGTGTATCCTCAATGAAGAAAAACTGGTTTATTGTTCAAAAAAGCGATGACCAATGCTCGATGTTGTACCAGCTTTTGAGCGGCAAAAGTAGTACCAGCTTTAACAGTTTTTCGCTGCCTGCATTGTCCCAGGCGAGTATTCTCTTGGCGGCAATAATACTTCTCAATTGACAGTACAATCGCTCCGCTTTCAGAGGTATGATGCGATGTTGTCTTTATAAACCACTCAGATCAGGATGATGCGATGTTATCTCACTACATGAAACCATTTTCAAGAGCCATGGGGGATTTCCTCGAATGGACATTGCTGACAGTCGGAAAAAATAAAGCGGCGCCGTTATTTACCAATGAACAAGGGAAGCTCGCTCTGTCACCCTGGCTGGATCGGGCCAAGAACATTGCGTATGCCATTCATCCAAATGATGAACTGGCGGAAGGAATTGTCGGTCAGGTACTTCGGTTTTTCATCGTTTTGGGGAATCGGTCTCAAACCTACCGGAATGAAGAAAACTCAACCAAAGCCCTGCTCAACGATCCACAATCCTTCCAAATGCTCTTGTATGAATACCTCAACCTGACCGAAGTCTTTCAGGAGCGATATGATGATCCGCAGTTTGCTTGCTCCCCACCGTTATCCAAACAACGGCACATGTTTCAAACTCAGTTGGATGAACCGTCAGATGACCCAAATCGCGAGATCACAGCCCGCAAACTCTGCTTGAGTTTGAATATTCGCGATATGGTTTTGGAGCAGCGGATGCCCCAGCTCTCACTTCAGACCATGTGGGCCCGATATTTGAAATTCCTGGTTTTCCTCACTGCGGATCACGATGTGTTCTGGTCAAGTTATACCCTGACTCAGTTCCGGCATATCTATGAAAAGGCGGAGCTGAAAAAAATGTGGACTAAAATCGGATATGTGAAAAACCGGAATGAGAAGAATTTAAATACGGATGTGCGAAAATTGAAGGCCAAGCTGCTCAGTAACCTGGAAAGCCGGTTTGGTGATTTTTTGGAGCCGCTTCCAGAAACTGAATCCCCAGGCGGCTTCAAAGGCCGTGAAACGTTCATCCAGGATCCGGAAGTGCTGAAATTTGTCGCCAAAATGAATGAGGTCTTGACTCCGTGGAAAACCAGTTGCCTTGAATTTCGGGAGAAAAAAAGCCACCTCAAACTCGATCTTGGATATGTGCATGGGTTTATTTGCCCCGAATGCTTCCCATGGTTGGTTCAGGAAAGTATTGGTTCAGCTCCACCGGAAGAAAGACTGGCACTTCCAACGTTTTTCGGACGACCACCGGCACCGTATAATGGCGATTCATCGAACAACGGGAGAATTGAAATGGGGAAAGAAAAAAACTGGCGCTGGTGGTTTATGCCGGACCCTCCCCCGCTTGACCCAATGTTTAAACGGTTGGAACAGGATGCTCAACGACGAAAAGTCTTTACCGGAAGTGAACTTGGAGTGTACCTCGATGGATATAGAATCGGAAAACTCCCCCTCCAGGAATCTCGATCCATTCAATTTTCTGTTGGTGCGGAAAGTCGGTTCCTCCAAATCGTGGCTGAAGACGACCGTGATCTACTTCCGATGGCAGTGCTGGCACTCAACCAATCGGAAATCAAACAATCCGTTCAATACAAACTTTGCGGGGTTAAAACGTATGCGATTGTCCTGGAAGGTGGTCAGGAAATACGGTTTCGGACGCAACTTGAACCTGACCTGGCCGACGAGACAAGCTATCACATTGAAATCGAGTATGTTCCAGGGCGTCCCCAGCCTCTTGCCAGGTCGGTAAACCGCCACTGGCTGTTCCCGACGGTCGTGACAGCCGCTCTCGCCATCTTACTTGGACTGGGGTATTTCTGGTTTCTCAGACGGCAAATTGCCGGACCTCCCGAACCAATCGTGAAGCAACCAGCTCCGGTCATGCCACCAACCCCATTGCCAGCACCACCCAAACAAGAAATGATGCCGCCAGGTCCGGAACCTCAGCAAGTTCAAAAACCTGCGCTTCCCAACAAACCTAAATCAAGACCGAAAGGACAACCTCCAGTTTCAGAATCTCAACCAGATGTGCCAATGCATGCCGGGTACGAAGGCGCCCAAACCCTTGCTGAAACCCAAGATGTCTTTCTTCAGATCACTCAAAACGGTACCCCAATTGAGACTTCATTGCAGACTGCTTTTGAAAAAGCACTTGTGATCAATGGCTACCACCCGGTTCCCGAAGTGACACTCTCAGATACCATTCTCTTTGCAGACATCAAACCTGTTGCGGGGAAAGGTTCCGTCGAGATTGAATTGCGAATGGAAAATCTGGCGAAAACAGTGCTGTGGCCGACTCGGAAAGCCGTTGTACCAGCAATTTCAGTGGAGGCAATTCAAAAGATGCTCCCCAAAAAACAGCATTGAATCAAAACTCAGTGTCAGTCCAAATTCAGGTTGGGTTCAGAGTTCCCATGTCCAGGCCCCTGGAGTTGAAATGAACCTACCACTCTCCGTGAATGACCATCCCGCTCCAGAAGTAAGGGCGGCTCCATTTCGGGTGATTCAACATTTCCAGTTGGGCGGCTCTCAAGGCTGCGGAAGGCGACATTCGCTTGGAACCGAACATACGCCGGTACATTCGGATCAATACTTCAGAAGATGACTGATCACCAATCTTCCAGAGGCTGACCATCACCCGCCTGGCACCGGCATACATAAACCCACAGGTCAAAAAATTGAGCCCTTCCGGGTTGATATTTTTCAGTCGGGTCAGTTTTTTTGAACTCGAATCTGAGGCTTTGGCGTCAGAAGGTTCGCTTTTTTCGTCTAGGAACGCTGATACACCTGTTTCACACGCCTGGAGCACCACCAGTTCAGCAGGCAGCTTCAAATTATAGGCATCAATCGCACTTAAAAAATATTCAGGGAGTTCCTGGCCAGTCTGGTCATAGCGGGTAAAAAACAACCCTGATAACCCTGGGGAAACGGTATCCAGATGACCATGGGTTCCAAAATGAACGATTTGATACTTTGCCAGCGCTGGGTTGATGGCGCGGGCTCGAACCGCTTCAAAATCCATCCAGGCGTTCATCCTGGCTTGTGGGATGAGTTTCTTGCTTTCGATCACGATTCGGCGGGTTCCAATCAGGCGCTCAGAGGTATTACCCATTAAAACCCCGGATGCTTGAGCCGCTCGCAGGGCACGATCCTGAAATGCAATAGATTTAAGTTCATCGGCTTTGGCAGTGGCGGTTTTTTCACCTGCACGAGTCGTTTTTGCCAACCGTGGATCATGAAGATCAAAAACCGGGTCGGCCACGATAGCCAGGGTTTTGGGCGACTTCGGGCGTCCAGCCAGCTCCTTCCGCAATACGGCCAGCGTGGAGGCTGACGGAAGATGCGTGATTTCGTGGAAGGTGATGAGTGGTTCCTGCTTTGAGCTATTTGGTGACGGCAACGCCGCAAATGGAATATATTGAAGAGCACCATCAGCCACAATCAACAGACGCTTCTTTCCAAGCAAGTCGGCAGCCGGTTTGAGAATCAATTCGCTCAACTCCGATGAAACCGCCGAATATCGAATATCAAGTTGTGCTGCTCGCTGGTGATAGGTCAACCTGGGTTCATTTTCCTTGATTTGATACTCACCCAGAATGTGGCACAGACGTTGGGTTGCTGCTCCGATTTTCTCGGAGCTAGCCAATGGAAAACTTTTCAGCCCGGTTGATGAAACAACCCAAAGATAGCTTTGTTGATCGCCGAGCGCATACTCAAGCAAAAGGGTATCCTTGTCCAAAACCTGGTTTTGGATCTCCTTCACGGTCAATGGTTGAGGTTGGGTCAGATTGGCATAATGCGGGCTGGTTTGGCGAATCTCATCCTGAATTTTTCGGTGCTCTTCGAGCAGTGCGTCCAGGTCACTGGTTACTGTTTCCATCTGCTCAGAAGAATATTTCCCACCCAGCAGCAACTTGATTTTCAACTGCTCCTTGGCCGTGATGCGTTGCAGCAGTTCCTGTTCGCGCTCCAGCAGTTTCGGATCAATTCCCTGGCGAATATCGGTTTTTGCTTCTTGCAATAGTTCCATCAAGCTCCGGGCACGTGACCGTTCGTTCACGTAAAGTGCTTCAGCATCAAACCCAGCTTTTGGGTTGGCGACATGTAACAGTTGCATTAAAACATCGAGGTAAAGTAAATAAGTTCCATGATCTCTCGAAGCCAATGTCTCACGAAATTCTGGCCTAACAACATTTGAACGGTTTGATTCAATCAATTCAATTGCAGCTTCAACTTTGGATCTTGCAGAGCTTAAGTCCCCTCTCTTACCTTCAGCCCATGCCCACCAGTGAAGTATACTAATTTCACTATTCCGGTCACCTGCTATTCGAGATTTTTCAAGTGCCAATTTAAACAACTCAATTGCTTTGTCATACTGTTTCAAAAAAGAATAGTTTCGCCCAAGACCTTTGAGAACAACAATTTCACCCTTTAGACGATTGATAGACTGATTCAACGATAAAGCAGCTTCCAAATATTCGCTAGCTTTTTGGTAATTATCAAGGAGTGAGTAAAATTCACCTATTATCTGGAGAGTGTATGCTTCCCCCCCTTTATCGCCGCTTAATCGTTGTAGTTGTAACGCTTGCTCCAGATAACCTAAACCCTCTTGATAATTTCCTAAATTGTAATAACTCACTCCTATCGAGCAAAGCGCTTCTGTTTGTCCCAACATATATCCGATAGCAGAAGCTGCTTTTAATGCCTTGCGATCATACTTTATAGCTGTATCGTTATCTCCTATTGAACCAAACACTCCCCCAATGTTATGCAAAATGTTTACTTCTTGAAGACGGTTAGCGATAGTTTGGTTGAGATGAAGGGCTTGCTGCAACAATTGATAGGCATTTTGATAGTTACCTAATTCTAACTGAACTGTACTTATACTTGTGAGCAGTTGCATAACTTCATTAGAATCTTGCAGCTCCTGACTGATACGCAAAGCCTGCTGGTAACATTCCAGCGCCTTTCGATTATCAGCTAAAAGACTGTATGTATGAGCAATACTACTTAAAACTCTTGCTGTTCCTTTTTGATCACCTAAATCTCTTCGAATCGAAAGAGACTGGTGGAAATAACCCAATGCAACTTGAAACTCTCCTCTAAACCGATAAATAGATCCAATACTATTCAAGATGACAGCTTCACCAAATCGATTTTTTACATCTTTGACTAATGAAAGTACTCTGAGGAAGCATTCTAGAGCTTTTTCCATCTCACCAAACTGATAATATATGTTTCCCATTTGAGAAAGGGCCGATGCTTCCTCAGTTTTATCTCCTATTATTTTCCATCGAAGATGAACTTCTTTATACACTTCGAGAGCTTGTTTTAGAGCTTCTTTGGTTTGTTGTTGGCCAAGTTTCCGGGCATCCTCTACCATACAGATTGTAGTAAAAAGATATTTGTCCTGTGATGTAGCTTCTCGGATTTCAACCAACCTTATTATATATTTTGATAAGATAGCATTTTTTCGAACTGGTTTAATTTCTATTCGATAGTCTCCGTTCAGATCTGCAACGAGATGTTCAATCAAATTTGTTTCGCCTGTACTCAAACCATTGGTTTCGTGTAACATTTTTCCTGATGGATCCAGTACCTTGACCAACACATTTCCCAATTTTTGATCAACCTCAAATCTCAAAAACTGATCTTTCAATAAATTGACCCTAAACACCTGTATTTCTGTACCCTTGATTTCCCTCTCGATGGGTTGATTGATTTCTAACTTTTGTGGTGTTTCTTGAATTGAATTCTTAACTAAAGCTGGCTGGCTTTGTTCCTGAGTTGCCAGTACCCCAACCGGCACCAAAAACAGTGAGCACAACAATCCAATAGCAACCAGATTTCGAAAGAGCGTTCCCATAGTTCCCCTCATTTTGAGACAAAGTTCACCAGTTGGCGGCTGGCCAACCTGAACTGAACCGGTGTATTTGATCTTTAGAAGAAAAATCCAGCGAGTGTAAGCCAATAACCTGAGTTGAGAGAGAGTTCCGAGATAATATTCTATCTAAAAGTTAAATGATTGATAGAATTTTAACAAGGATAAACCCAACGCACTGGAATCAAAAACCGGCTTCTGTTCCTGAGGGGAGACAAAAAGATCCGTCAATGGGTAACACCATCCTGACTTCACAACTGTAATGCAGAATTTCTGGGTTCAATCCCCAACCACCTGAACCTCGTCAAGTTCAGCGACTTGCCTGACCTTACGTCTGGCTTTCCAGGCCAGAAAACGCCGCCACGAAAGGGCAAGACCAGTCCAGACCAGAAACGCACCACCCAACGAAGCAACGCAGGCAATGATTTGCCCAGGCAATCCGGCGGCTTCTCCGGTATGGGCGGTGCGAACCCACAACCGGAGCTTTCGCCCAAGGCTATATTCAACATAGGGTTCCCACTTCACAACTTCGGCGGTTGCCTGATTGAGTGTCAATTGTGAACGGCCAATTGGATTCCACGACGTGCCGTCATCAATTGAGAATGACACCGGCGCCGTTGCAGTTGTGGCGAGTCGGATCGAAATCAATTCCCAATGCGGCACCTGTTGTTCGGCTCGCTGCCAGAGTTGGTCCAGATTGGCAAGAATAACCGGCTGCGATTGGCCTGATGATGACGGTCCACCCTGATTTGCAGCGGATCCTGGTCCGCCTGCCCCTCCAGCATTGGGGTTTCCCTGACGACGCTGCTCACCACTTCCGGCGTTTGGACTTCCCTGTCCACCTGGACCACCTGGACCGCCTGGACCAGGACCGCCAGCGCCAGGAGGTGGCCCCGGACGTGGGCTTCCAGTCATGGTGTAGATCAAGTTATTGGCCCACTGATAGGAAATCACCATTCCGGTTGCCGTCAGCACAATCAACACCAGCACACACCAGCTCCCAATCACATTGTGCCAGTTAAAATCACGCGCCTTCCCTTTCAGACCTGATCTGAATAGAGTAATGGCGGCCAGATGCTGGCGAGTCCATTTTTTCGGCCACCAGATATAAAGTCCACTGATGCCGAGGAAGAGAAAAGCGGCGTTACAGGCACCAGTTATCGCTCGACCTATCGAACGGTTTTCACCATGCGCCCCGAGCCACCGGTGCCAGTCCGTGATTTCGTGGAAAAAATTGCGAACTCCCTTGGACCCCGTGCCCAGCGAAGCGCCAGTGTATGGATTGACAAACAGCGTGCCCTCTCGGCCCAATGAAACTGAAACGGCGGCAGTGGGGTCAGCTTCAACGGTCAGTCCAGCCGGTTTCAGCGTTGGATTATCAGCCTGGACCTTTGCCAGCAACGCCTGTGGACTGAGCCGGGGCGTACCAGGTGCCGGAAGCTGAACCGTTCGCTGATCGCGTTCGGCAAACCGGGTAATTTGGGCTTCAAATGCCAGCAGCACACCCGTCACCGACATCACAAACACCACCACACCGGCAATCACGCCGGCCAGTAAATGACTCCAAAAGATGATTTTTCGAAAGGACTTCATACGTTCTACCTACCATCGGAACAAAATTGCAGCTTTCATTGAAAAAGAAAGCAGGTCAATGCACTCCCATGAAAGCACATTGACCCTGAATAGAGGATGAATGCCATTTTAGTCAGTAGTCAGTAGTCAGTAGTCAGTAGTTCACTAAGTTTATTTGATTGAACTATTTGACCGTTCTCTAATACGAGGACTTCATCGCAAATTGGTATAATGCCATTTTAGAAAGAACCTCTGGTATAAGAAAACAATCAAGTCATTCGATCAACTGAAGTTAGTGGACTACTGACTACGATCTACTGACTTATCAACTACTGACTACTGACGAAAAAACACCTAAAACCGATACCCCATCCGGAAGCTGACCGTGCGCGGCGGTGCAATTTCAAGCCCTGACCCAACCGTTCCATTCACAAAAATCACCCGGTCGGTCAGGTTTTCAAAATTCAGCGCAAAATCAACGTGCTCGTTCAAGCGGTAGAAAAGTGCGGCATCAAGTCGCGTAAAGGCTGGCAATACAAGCGGATCTGGCGCCGTTGGTGTTCGGGCGCCATTGCTGCCCAACCGTTCGTCTTGCCAGATAAGGCCCAGACCAGCTCCAAACCCATGGAATTTGCCTTCGGAACGATCATAGCGACTCCAGACGCTGTATGACCATTTCGGCGATTTTTCCGCCCGCGAACCAGGAATGGCATTGGTTGCCGCCGCACTGGCTGGACCTTCGCCGGTGTAAATTGCATCAAGGTAGCTCACCGCCGCCGTCACGCGCAAATCCCGGATTGGTTGAAATTCGGTGGATAATTCAACGCCGCGAGCCCGGCGGCTGCCAGCCTGCACAAAGAAGCGATTTCCGTTTGGATTGAGATCGTTTGGACCGGATTGGACCAGGGCGTTGGTGACTTCATTATGGAAAAAGCTCAACGTCGCGGACGCCCGACGGCTTGGCAGATCATATTTAGCCCCAAACTCATAATTCCGGCCAATTGACGGATCAAACGTGTTGCGATTTCCCCTTACGTCTTCGGAATTCGGGTCTGCCGGGTTGTAGCTGGTGGCATAACTGAAGAAAAACGCCAGTTGCCGGTCCAGGTTGTACACCACTGACAGATTTGGCGTCAGGTCGCCTTTGCGAACCGGCTGACCACTCGGGTGGTTTTGGCCATACCCCAACCCAAATGAAAAGATCACTTTTCCATTCGCGAGGGCCGCGCGATTCTGGACATAGGTGTTCCAAAAGGTGGTATCAATAAAATCAGCCCATTTGAGATCAGGGTAGTTATCAACCAGCGGCGTGGTTTCCTGCCCGGTGTAGATGTTGATGAATGACTGGGGTCCTGGCAATGGCCCGGCATTGGTCGTGGTCCGGGTTCGTGACAGCCGGGCGTATCCGCCAACCTGAACCGTATTTTTCCACCAGCTCGTCGGTTGAAACTCATAGGCGGTGTTGAAGTCAAAGTTATGGTAGAGCCGGTCGGTTTCGCTCTTTGTCTGCTGGCGTTGCACCAGGTTTTGCTTCTTGAGAATTTCAATTTGGGTCGGGGTACTGGCAACAGGTGCAAATTGATCAATACTGGTATCCAGCCCGATAAACCGATACCCGAGATTGATGCGCAACGCCGGGATCGGCACTGCCCGGAAATCAAACCCGGCCTGACGGCCTTCGTCAACGCCGCCCCCAAACGATAAATTGACATCGAGCGGGGACAAATCCTGCCGGTTGACCGGACCGCTGATTTTGTCGTTGGTTGAGAGTGACGTGCTCGGAGAAATCACAATTCCCCCGCCCGCTGGCCGGTTAAACCGCGTCCACTGGAACATTGGCGTCAACGTGTAGCGGCCTTCCTGATCCAGTTTGAACGTCAATGACCCTTGAGCATACCGGTTTCGGTCCAGGACGTTGTTGGTGAAATAGTTCATGTTTTCAATCGTGAACAAGGCGCGATAAAACACCCGGTCGCTTTTTCCAATTGGTCCGGTGGTATCGAAATCAAGCCCTCCGAAGCCCCGCTCGGTCAGTCCGACACCGTTTCCGGCAAAGCCGCCAGCCCGCAAATCAATCCGGGTGGTCTGAACTGGTTGGGGTTTCTTGGTAATGAGGTTGATCATTCCGCCCGGCGCCCCCGACGAACCATAGAGCAGCCCGGCTGGACCGCGTAACAACACGGCTTGCTCGACTCCAAACAAGGTTGCTCCGTAGCGGCCCCCGGCGTTGACTCCGGCAAAACCGTCCACTCGCGTGTCATCGGGCAACATACGGTAGCCCCGAGCATAGAAGTGATACCCGCCGGTGCGATAACTATTGACCGCAACGCCTGGCACATAGGCAAACGCATCGTTCACAAAGCGGAAGTTCTGTTCGCGGATACGTGTCGAATCAATGATGGTTACCGCGCGTGGCGTTTCGTGAATCGAAGTTTCCAACTTGAAGGTGGATTCCACCGCGATGCTGTTATCAGTCACCAGAACCACTTCGCTCAAGTTTTCAGGGGTGAGGGTCAGGGTCAATGGTGCAAAGTCAGGGGCCATTGCAATCGTTTGTTGACGCGATTGAAACCCTTTTTTCTCAATGGCCAGAGTGTACTCACCGACGGGCAGGTTATTGAGCTTGAACTGGCCCTGACCATCGGAAACTGTTTCCTGGGCGGTCTGGGATGCTGAACGAAGGGCAATTCGGGCCCCCTGAATCACGGCTCCGGCCTGGTCAGTCACCGTTCCTTGAAGTGAACCAGTCAGTGATTGGGCCTGCATTGATGGTGAAAGCCACATCAAAACCATCACAAGCACCGTGGCCGACAGCGCAGCCGTGTATCGAACCGGCATCAAACGTGCCCGAGAGGGTGGAACCCCGTGAGGTAAAGTTGCAAAAAGATCAATCGAATGAAAAAGTTTACGCATAGCATCCATCCAGTCAGGTGCCATCCGGCCAATCCGGAGGGCAAAGACACACGACGATCTTCCGCCTTGGTGAAAGACGTCCTGTGAAGGTTTAAAACAGTGAGCTGAATGGGGAGAGTCGTTCCCGGCTGCCGCCAACCTGAGGAGGATAAAATGGATGGAGGTATGCTAGAATCAGGACGCACTCACCAAACAGAAACACCGCACAGCAATGGTGATTGGTTTGTGCAATAGGGCCTCTGGCGTTGCCGCGCCAGGGGCTTTTTGCTTTTGTAGAATTGCTTTTTTTGAAATTGACTTTCAAAATCGTGGCAACTATGCCGGATGTCACAACGCTTTGTCAACCCACTTGTTGACTTTCTTTCATCGAAACCAGCCTCAACATACTGCTATTTCATTGAATTCAAACAATTTAATGAACTCTCTTCCGCTTTTGAACAATCCAGGGCAGAATGCGAAAATCTCGGTTTGAATGATGAGAAAACTGCCTTTCCCCGAAACCCTGACCCTGCCCCCTAACTGGTGTTATACCATTTTGCAATGGAATCATCGTACTAGAGAATATTCAAGTAATTCAATCAAATAGACTTAGTGAACTACTGACTACTGACTACTGACTACAAACTGGTATTATGACCAAACCACTGCCACACCCTGCCGCCATTGTCCGCCCACCGGCTGAGATCCTTTATGCTCAGGAACTCAATGCACTCGCCGTCAATGACAAATCCCCGAAACCTCCTGGATGGAAGCTTTCGCCACGCATGGTCCGTGAATTCATCCTTGGGTCCGACGGCAAAGCCTATCGCCACACCTGGGACGGTCAGCCCACTGAAACCGTCATCCAGGAAAAGTTTTATGGGGATGATGCCTTAATTGATCGGGCAATCATTACGCTGGCCGGAAATCGCGGGCTGCTGCTGGTGGGTGAACCCGGAACCGCGAAATCCATGCTGTCTGAACTCCTCGCGGCTGCCATTTCTGGAACATCAACCAACACCATCCAGGGCACGGCGGGAACCACCGAAGATCACATCAAATACACCTGGAACTTTGCCCAACTTCTGGCCGAAGGCCCAAGCCTCCGGGCCCTGGTTCCGTCCCCGCTCTACACCGGGTTGAAAGAAGGCCGACTTGTCCGCTTTGAAGAAATCACCCGCTGCCCGCCTGAAATCCAGGATTCAATGGTGAGCATTCTTTCCGACAAGGTGCTGCATATTCCTGAACTCGACGAAGAACACGCAGTACTTTTTGCCCGCAAAGGGTTTAACGTCATTGCCACCGCAAATTTACGCGACCGGGGCGTCAATGAAATGTCGAGCGCCCTCAAACGGCGATTCAACTTTGAAACCGTCCATCCGATTGCCAGCAAAGACCTGGAGTTGAAATTGGTTCTGGAGCAAACCCAGCTTTTGCTCGCCGAAGCCGAAGCCGACGTTCAGATTGAAACCGATGTCATTGACCTGCTGGTGACGACGTTTCACGATCTACGCCAGGGCCGCACCGCCGAAGGCACCGCCGTGGAACGTCCCTCAACCGTGATGTCCACCGCGGAAGCCGTCTCGGTTGGATTGTCTGCCGGACTTGATGCCTGCTATTTCGGAGACGGCCAGCTTGCCCCTGAACACATCGCCCGCAACCTGATTGGAACGGTTCTCAAAGACACCACGGAAGATGCCAAAAAACTCAAACATTACTTTGATGTGGTCGTCAAAGCCCGTGCCAAAAACAGTCCGCTGTGGGATCGGTATTTCCGAGCACACCGGTTTGGAATAAAGAATTGAGAATGATGAAAAAAGCCGCTCAAGTCCTCGAAGAGGGCGACAGAGTTAGAGCCTCGGGTGCAGCGAGTCTTCGAGCGTAACCCGTGGAACATCAAGAAATCAGGAAATGAGTAACCGACCGCCATGCAAGATCAAATTCGCCTCATTGCCAATTCACTCTGGACTGATCGGCTGGTGTTTTTTCCAATCCGGCATCATAGCCCGGCATGTGCATGGCATCTCCAAAAATTGATTTACCAGGAAAAACCAGCCGCGATTTTGATTGAAGGCCCGGAAGACATCACACCACTGATTTCGACCTTGCTTGATCCACGAACCAAACCGCCCGTTGCGATTTACACCACGTTTGTGGACCGGCGGCACTCGCCTGACGTTTCAGTTCCAGGCTTACCGGATGCGGGGCCGCCCCGGTTTGCTGGATTCTACCCATTTTGCGACTACACGCCGGAACTGGTGGCCTTGAAAGCTGGTCAACACGTCGGGGCCAAGCTCAGATTTATTGATTTGACCTTTCCTGAACAGATTCTGGCTGGAGCGAAACCGACTTCCCGTGCCCTGCTGGATGAAAGCGTTTTTCGACGAAGCATCTATCTGACCAGTCTGGCAAAACGCGCCGGGTGTCGTGACCACAACGAACTCTGGGACCACCTCTTTGAAGCGAACTTCCTTCAGCTTCCAGCCGATGTTTTTGTCAGAAATGTGGTCGGCTATTGCCTGATGGCACGCCAGGATTCATCCGCCGAGATGCTCCAGGCTGACGGCACGCTCACCCGTGAACAGGCCATGGCCGCCGCCATTGAGGAAGAACTGGTCCTCACGACCGGAAAAATTCTGGTCGTTACGGGTGGGTTTCACACGGTGGTGCTCCCCAAACTGATCCAGCAGCCGGTCAAACGTCCCAAAAAGCCAAAACTGGCAGACGGTGACGCCCAAACAGTGGTGATGCGGTACAGCTTTGAACAACTCGACGCCCTCAACGGCTATGCCGCCGGAATGCCTTCGCCCAACTATTACCAGCAGTTTTGGAAACACCTCAACCCGGAACCCGGAACCCGGAACCCGGAACCCGGTATTGCAGTGGCTGCCCGGTTCCTGGTCGAAATTGGACGCCTGACCCACGAACACAATCGCCTGACGCCGATCTCGTCGGTTGATGAAATCTCGGCACTGGCCCAGTCCCGGCAACTGGCCGGGTTTCGAGGACACACCAGCGGTCCAACCCGCGAAGACCTCCTCGACGGCATCCGGAGTTGCTTTGTGAAAGGCGCGATGGACACGGAAGGAAAACTCCTGCTTGAGACCGTGCAGAAACTTTTGACTGGGGATCAGATCGGTGACTTGCCGCCAACGGTTGGTGTTCCCCCGATTGTCGAAGACTTTCGCCGTGAAGCCGCCAGCTTACGGCTCAAGATTGGGGATTCCACGTCGAAATCAATCAGCCTGGATGTCTACCGGAAAAAAACGCATCGCCGGATAAGCCGGTTTTTCCATCGTTTGAAATTTCTTCAGGTGTTTTTTGCTCGATTGACAGCGGGACCGGATTTCGCCCGCGGGACAGGTTTGGAACGACTTCAGGAACAGTGGGACTACCAGTGGACACCGCTGGCTGAAACGAAACTGGTCGAACAATCGCTCTTTGGCACCACGGTTGAAGAAGCCGCGCTCAACCTGCTGGTACAAACCATCAGTAATCTTGAAGCCGAAGGAAACTCACGAAGTGCCATCCAGGCCGTCCGCTTGCTGGTTGTGGCCTGTCAAATGGGCCTGCACCAGTCGGTTTCGCGTCTGCTGGCGCTGATTTCCGAAAATATTCACCAGGATCCGGATTTTTCTTCGCTGGTTGAAGCGTTGGAACACTTGCTATTGCTCTGGCAATCGCGTGAACCACTCGAAGCACACCACCTGACGGTGTTGCCTGAGTTAAGTCAGGCCGCCTTTTACAAAGCCTGTTTTCTGATATCTGAACTGGCCGGTTGTCCTGCGGAAATGGCGCCAAACGTGGTGGACAGCCTGGCGTCACTGCGCGAACTGGTCAATTCCACGCCAGACCAGATTTTGGATGAAACCCTGTTTTATTCAGCGCTGGAACCGATTCCCTTGAAGCCAGAGGGGAACCCGCTCGTGTCTGGCGGCGTGGTTGGAATTCTCTTCAGCGCCGGAAAAATGAACGAGTCAGCCGTGTTGAGTTTCGTCAGAGGATTTCTGGAAAGGGCTTCAGCCTCAACCAGCGATCAGATTGGCTTTCTGCAAGGACTGCTGAAAACCTGCCGTGAAGCCGCCTGGAATCTTTCAGGGTTGCTCACACTGCTGGATGAATATCTGGCAGCCTGGAGCGAAGAAGATTTTTTAAGAATCCTGCCCGAACTCCGGCTGTCGTTTGCCGATTTGACGCCGCGCGAAACTGACCGGGTGGCCGAAATGGTGGCTCACCTGCACGGCCAACCCCAACTCAACCTGCCCGATACCCGAACTCTCTCTGAAGCAGCCCTCCGGTTTGGCTTACAACTCAATCAATTGATTCTGGAAAGCCTGCACAATGATGGATTGGGAGAATGATGGAGCTGAAGAATTGAGAATGAAAAATAAGAAAACCCACATCTTCAGCCCTCATTTCGTGTTCCATGTCTGTGTCCTTTTGTCCTTTTCGTCTTTTCTTGTCTTTACCAGGTATCCCCAAAGGTATAGATTTTCCGAATAAGAAACCACGGAATACACAGAAATACACAGAAAATAAAACCAAATTCTTCAATGGTTTCTGAGGTTCCAATAGGATAGCTGCCAGGAAAATATTTATCTGAAAGGCTATGGAAATGACACGTCCTCACAACGTCAGCCAGAGTTGGGTGGTGAACTGGGTTTTCGTGATGGCACTGGTACTGGGTCCTTTTTTGATCTTTGTGGCCAGGGGGCAAAATGTTGACCAGTTGGAACCTGGAAAACTGGTCGTGCGCGAATTGAAAGGCGGCGAAAAACACACCTATCCAATCTCGCTGAAAGCCAATGATTACCTGAAACTGGTGGTGAACCAGAAAGGGATTGATGTCGTGGTACGGCTCATTGGGCCGGATGGGAAGGTGGTTCAGGAAGTGAATAACCCCAATGGCACTCAGGGTGAAGAGCCATTTTTCTACATCACTGACCACATCGGCACCTATATACTTGAGATTGAATCGCTGAAAAAAACGGCCCAGGCCGGCATCTATGAACTGAAATCAGAGTCCATCAAACCTGCCACTGAACAGGACCGTGCGGAAGTCGAGATCAAAAAACTGAATGACGAATTGACTCAACTGTGGCAAGCCGGAAAATATGATCAAGGAGTGCTCCTCGCACAACAGGCAGTGGAAAAGAGCGAACAACTCTTAGGCACAGACCATTCCCTGCTGGCTGACAGCCTCAACTATCTCGGTTTGTTCTATAAAGCCAAAGGTGAGTATCTGAAAGCCGAACCAGTCTATTTGCGCGCCATAGCAATTGGTGAAAAAACAATCGGCTTCGGCCACCCTCACATCGCGGCCATGCGCAATAACCTGGCAAACCTCTATGGTGCCAGGGGTGAGTATCTCAAAGCCAAAGAGGAACTTCAGCGCGCTTTAGATATTTTTGAGAAAACACTGGGGCCTGAACATCAAAACACGATCTTTTGTCTCAACAATCTGGCTGAGCTGTATTTCAACCTGGGCGATACCACCAGCGCGGAACGTCTGTTCCGGCACACATTGGCCATTCGGGAAAAAGTGTTCGGTCCAGATCATCCAACAACGGCAGATACACTCCAAAATTTGGCGTTTCTGCATCGCATCAAAAGCGAATATATCAAAGCAGAGGGGCTGTATCAGCGAGTTTTAACGACTCGTGAAAAAGCACTTGGCCCTGAACATCCTGAAACATCCAATGCCCTGAATGGTTTGGCTGAGGTGTATCGGGACCAGGGCAATCTGGCCAAAGCCGAATCACTGCACCAACGCGCTTTGGCCATTCGTGAAAAAGTATTTGGTCCTGATCACATAGCTGTTGCCCGCAGCCTGAATAATCTTGGCTTGCTCTTTCGTGACAAAGGGGATTTTGGAAAGGCGGAACAACTGCTGCTGCGATCTCAGGCAATCCGCGAGAAGAAATTGGGGATGGATCATCCTTCGATAGCCGTGGGATTCAACAATTTGGCGTTGATAGCCGAGCACAAAGGTGAGTATGCGCAGGCTGAATCGCTGTACCAGCGTGCCCTGGAAATCCAGGAAAAAGCGGTTGGTCAGCAACACCCAGATACGGCGCTGGCTCTCACTCACATTGCCAATCTCAACCGAATGAAGGGTGAATATGCAAAGGCTCAACACCAGCAGCAACAGGCACTGGCTATCTTTGAACGGGTCTATCAAACCGATCACCCAGATATTGCCTCTGGTCTCAATAACCTGTCTGGAATCTATCAAATCCAGGGCCAGATCGCTCAAGCCATTCAATGTCAAATCCAAAGCAACGACATCACCGAACGCGATCTGGTCCGAAATCTCATCTCTGGCTCTGAACAACAAAAATCGCAATATCTGAAAAAAACTGATCATTACACCAACCAAACCCTCTCGCTGCACCTCCAGGCGGCACCTCAGTCACCCGATGCAATGCGAGCCGCCCTGACGGTTGTCGTGCGGCGCAAAGGTCGCGCCCTTGATGCGCTGACAACGGCGATTGAAACCCTGCGCCGGCAACAAACGCCTGAAATTCAAAAACTCCTGGACGACTATGCCCGTCTGGCGGGTCAAATCTCAATTCTGACCTTGCGTGGACCTGAAACGAGAAAACTTGAAGAGCATCTGGCTTATCTGAAATTACTCAATGAAGAGCGGGAAAAACTGGAAAATGAGATCAGCCACAAAAGCCTGGAATTTCAAGCACAAACCACTCCCATTACCCTGGAAAACATTCAAAAACAGATTCCACTCAACGCTGTTTTGGCCGAGTTTGCAGTCTATACCCCCTATGATCCAAAAACTGACAAGCCTGGAACACCTCGGTTTGTGGTTTATGTATTGAATCATCAAGGGAAGATCCATTTTGCGGATTTAGGCGAAGCCGCCCCAATTGAAGAAGCCATATCAGCCTTTCGCAAAGTTTTGAGTAACCCAAAAACTGATCTGGTGAAAGATATCATCCCAGCGGCCAAACCTCTGAACCAGCTCGTCTTAAAGCCAGTACTCGCCTTAATCGGAAAAGCAAAACACTTGCTGATTTCACCAGATGGCGCATTGCAGGTCATTCCATTTGCCGCGCTGATGGATGACAAGGGGAAATTTTTAACCAGGCAGTATACATTGACCTATTTAACCAGTGGACGTGACCTGTTACGACTGGCGGTGAAAATTGAGAGTCAGCAACCGCCGCTGATCGTCGCTGATCCAGATTATATGGATGGCACGGGTCCTCAAATGATGGGCCAAACCATCGGTCGGCTGATTCGGCTCATTGGAACTCGTGCTGAAGGCGAACAACTCAAAGCGATCTTACCGCATGCAAACCTCAAGACACGGTCTGACGCCACAGAGCAAGTGGTTAAACAGGTTTCGCGGCCTGGCCTGGTCCATATTGCCACCCACGGCTATTTTCTGGAAAATACCACCCAATCAGCCAGAGATCCGCTCTCAGATCACCCATCCAGGAATATTGTTAACCTGTCTCACTATTTCGAAAAAGAACGGCAAGCCAACCCCCTGCTCTGCTCCCTGCTGTTTTTTGCGGGTGCAAACCAGGGCGGTACGGAAGAAAACGACGGTGTGATGACGGCCCTTGAAGCCGCCCAGCTTAACCTCTGGGGTACCAAACTCGTCACGCTTTCCGCCTGTGACACAGGGCTTGGCGAAGTCAAAAACGGCGATGGTGTCTATGGGTTACGACGCGCCCTGGTCCTGGCTGGCAGTGAATCTCAACTGATGAGCCTCTGGCCGGTTTCCGATCAGGCAACACGGGAACTGATGATTGATTACTACACCCGGCTCAAAACCGGTGAAGGCCGCTCCGAAGCCCTGCGCAATGTTCAACTCAAACTTCTCAAAACCCCACGCCGTCAGCACCCCTTCTACTGGGCCTCGTTCATTCAATCCGGCGAATGGGCCAGTTTGGAAGGGAAACGGTGAGCCAAACCAGGGTTCAGGGTTCAGGGTTCAGGGGTCAGGGTTCAGGGTTCAGGGTTCAGGGTTCAGGGTTCAGGGTTTTCGAAACCAGGAACTAACCACTAACCACTAACCACTAAAGGGTTCAGGGTTCAGGGTTTTCGAGTGTTTGCCCCTTTTTGTCCGTTCAGTCCTTTTCGTCCTTTCTTGCTTTTCCCAACCGCCACTGGAGATCACAATGACGCATCCCCATCGTTTGAGCCACAGCCTGGCTTTCAATTGTTTTTTGGCCCTGATACTGCTGAATCCCTTTTTCATCGGTGTGACGGTGGCGCAGACGGCTCAACCTTCAAAAACCCCGAAACCTGGAAAACCGGTTGTGCGCGAGTTGAAAGGCGGCGACAAACACCGGTACCCGCTGCAGCTCAAAGCCAACGATTATCTAAAACTGGTCGTGGAGCAACGCGGGATTGATGTGGCGGTTCGACTGGTTGGACCAGATGGAAAACTATTGCAGGAGGTGGACGGTCCAAACGGCACACAAGGCGCAGAACCGCTTTCCTGTGTCACCGACATAGCCGGTAGCTACACGTTGGAGATTGAGGCGTTGAAAAAAACAGCTTCACCGGGCAGGTATGAATTGACATTGCAGGCGGTGAGACCTGCCACCAGCCAGGAACGTGCCGGGAGAGAGATCGAAAAACTGATTTCCGAAGCAGACACACTTCGGCGAGCCGGAAAACTTGATCAGAGCTTGCCACTTGCCCAACAAGCCGTGGAAAAGAGCGAGACCGCTTTGGATTCAGAGCATTCGCTTCTGGTCGGGAGCCTCTTTGTCCTGGCCCGGATCTACAGTGGTCAGGCGAAGTTCAAGCAGGCCGAACCGCTGTACCTGCGGGCACTGGCCATTTTGGAAAAAACGTTGGGGGCCGACCAGTTGCAGGTGGCAACCATCCTCAACCATCTGGGCAGTCTCTACCAAAAAACCGGCAACTATCCGCGAGCCGAACCACTGTTCCAGCGGGAACTTGCCATCTGGGAGAAATCGCTTGGTCCCGATCACCCCAATGTCGCCATCAGCCTCAATAACCTCGGCAGCCTTTACCAGAGAACCGGCGACTATGCACGAGCCGAACCACTGCTCCAGCGGGCACTGGCCATCCGAAAGAAATCGCTTGGTCCTGAGCACCTGAGTGTCGCCGAAACCCTCAACAATCTGGCTGTGCTTTACTCGAATAAAGGCGACTACTCACAAGCCGAAACCCTGTATCAACAATCGCTGGCCATCCAGGAGAAAGTCCTGGGCCCTGACCATCCCAATGTCGCCAACAGCCTCAACAATCTGGCGCTCCTTTACTGGGACAAAGGCGATTACCGGCAGGCTGAGTCCCTGTACCAGCGGACACTGGCCATCCAGGAGAAAACATTGGGCTCTAACGATCCCAATGTCGCTTTCAGCTTCAACAATCTGGCCACACTCTACCAGAACAAAGGCGATTACCGGCAGGCTGAGTCCCTGTACCAGCGGGCGTTAGCTATTTGGGAGAAAGCTCTGGGCCCTGACCATCCGAAGGTCGGCCTCTGCCTCAATAATCTGGGTTTGCTTTACAACACCAAAGGCGACTACCAGCGAGCCGAGCCGCTTTTCCAACGGGCGCTGGCCATCCAGGAGAAAGCGCTTGGTCCCAATCACCCAGAGGTTGCCACGAGCCTCAACAACCTGGCGGCGCTCTACTGGGATAAAGGCGACCGCCAGCGAGCCGAACCGCTTTTCCAACAGGCGCTGGACATTCAGGAAAAAGTTCTTGGCCCTGACCATCGGGAAACAGCCCGAAGCCTCAACAATCTGGGCGTGCTCTATTCAAACAAAGACGACTACCAGCGAGCTGAACCATTGCTTCAGCGGGCGCTGGTCATCCAGGAGAAAGTGCTCGGTGCCGATCATCCAGAGGTCGCTCAGTCCTTCAACAACCTGGCCGGGGTCTATCGCGGAAAAGGTGACACCCAGAAAGCCGAATTCTTTTTCAAGCAGGCACTGGCGATCTTGGAGAAAGCATTTGGCCCGGATCATCCACAACCGGCCAGTGTCCTCAACAGTTTGGCGGTCCTCTCTCAAATCGGGGGCGATTATGCCAGGGCCGAACCCCTCTTTCAGCGGGCGCTGGCCATTCGGGAAAAAACCCTGGGTCTGGATCATCCGGATGTTGCCCAAACCCTCAACAATTTATCCAAACTCTATCGAGACAAAGGCGATATGGCACAGGGGATTCAATTTCAGATTCGGGGCAATGACGCCGTCGAGCGTGATTTGATCCGCAACCTTCTCTCAGGATCTGAAAACCAGAAAATTCTCTATCTCAAAAAAACGAGCGCATTCACCGATCAAACCCTTTCCCTGCATCTGCAGTCCGCGCCTCAATCTGTTGAGGCCAGGCAGGCGGCGTTCACCGTGTTGCTGCGACGCAAAGGCCGGGGACTGGATGCCATGGCTTCGGCAATTGAAACATTGCGGCAGCAACAAACACCTGAAGTTCAGAAATTGCTTGATGATCTGGCGAATCTGGTTGATCAAATTTCAGTTTTGACGTTGAAAGGACCAGGAAAGCAGAAACCGGATGAACATCTGGCCTACTTGAAAGAACTCGAAGCCCAAAAAGAAAAACTCGAAGCCCAAATCAGTGCCAAAAGTGCTGAGTATCAAGTTCAGGGTACCCCAATCACCCTCGAAAACATTCAGCCGCAAATTCCTGCCGATGGGATGCTGGTTGAGTTTGCTTTTTACCTCCCTTTTAACCCCACGACCAGAAAACTGGGCGCTTCACGATGTGCGGTCTATACCCTGGACCACCTTGGCGACATCAAGTGGGCCGATTTAGGCGAAGCCACACCAATTGAACAGGCGGTGTCAGCCTTTTGCCGGGTGGTCAGCAAACCGAAGGCTGACCTGGCCCAAGACATCACGCCAGCCGCCCAGGCGCTGGATAAACTCATCATGAAGCCGGTGCGGGCGCTGGTGGGAAAGAGCCGTCATCTGCTGATTTCGCCAGACGGCATGTTGAATTTGATTCCCTTTGCGGCGCTGATGGATGAAAAAAGAAAATTCCTGGTGGAAACCTACACCTTGACCTATCTTACCAGCGGACGCGACTTGCTCCGACTCCAAAACGGCATCAAAAACGAACACCCGCCGTTGATCATGGGGAATCCGGATTATGCCGACGGAAATGGACCACAGATTTTTGGACATCAGTTTCCCCGGCTGGACCGGTTGATTGGGACGGCAGCCGAAGCCCAGCAACTCAAATCCATTTTTCCCGACGCCTCGGTTTTTCTGGGTGACCAGGCGACCAAAGCTGTCCTGACTCAGGTTCACCGACCTGAGTTTGTCCATATCGGAACCCACGGATTCTTTTTTGCCGGGGACCAACCTGACCGAGTGGCAGATGCGCCGTCACGACACCTGCTCAGATCGGATGATGCCTCAGCCGACCTGGAGAAAATCCAGGCGGAAAACCCGCTGCTGCGCTCCTATCTCTTCTTTGCCGGGGCCAACCACACGGGAAGTAAAAACCAGGACGGCATCCTGACCGCCCTTGAAACCACCACCCTCGACCTGTGGGGCACCAAACTGGTCACACTCTCGGCCTGCGACACGGGTCTTGGCGACGTCAAAAACGGCGACGGGGTCTATGGGTTACGACGTGCCCTGGTCCTGGCCGGCAGTGAATCCCAAATGATAAGTCTCTGGTCAGTCTCAGACCAGGCCACACGCGAGTTGATGGTAGACTACTATACCCGGCTCAAAGCTGGTGAAGGCCGCTCCGAAGCCCTGCGCAACGTGCAACTCAAAATGCTCAAAACCCCACGCCGCCAGCATCCTTTCTACTGGGCCTCATTCATTCAATCCGGCGAATGGGCCACTCTGGCGGGGAAACGGTGAGCCAAATCAGGGTTCAGGGTTCAGGGTTCAGGGTTCAGGGTTCAGGGTTCAGGGTTCAGGGTTCAGGGTTCAGGGTTCTCCTTTTCGTCCGTTCTTGCTTTTCCCAACCACCACCGGAGATCACAATGATACATTCTCGCATATTGCACAAAAGACTGGGTTTAATCTGTTTTTTGGTGCTGATGCTGGCAGCGGGTCCTTTTTTGACCTTTGTGACCGAGGCGCAAAGCAGGAACCAGTTGGAACCCGGAAAATCAGTTGTGCGCCAGCTCAAAGGCGGCGAAAAACACACCTATCTGCTCCAACTTAAAGCCAATGATTATCTGAATCTGGTCGTCAACCAAAAAGGAATTGATGTCGTGGTGCGGTTGCTTGGACCGGAGGAAAAAGTAGTTCAAGAAGTTGACAGCCCCAATGGTACCCAGGGCCAAGAACCACTTTCCTACCTCACTGAAACCGCGGGGAGATTTGTACTGGAAATTGAATCGCTGGAAAAAACCGCCCAGGCTGGGGAGTACCAACTGAACCTGGAAACCCTGAGAACGGCCACTGAGCAAGATCGGGCGGTGGTGGAGATCGAGAACCTGAACTCGGAAGTTCAAAAACTTCAGCAAGCTGGAAAATACGATCAAGGATTGCCGCTCGCCCAACACGCAGTGGAACAGAGTGAAAAAAAACTGGGACCGGAGCACCCGCTTGTGGAAGAAAGCCTCAACACCCTGGCTCTGTTCTACCATGCCAAAGGTCAATACCAGCAGGCCGAGCCTGTGTATCGGCGTGCGCTGGCCATTTGTGAAAAAGCACTCGGTCCTGACCACCCGCAAATGGCGACGATCCTCAACAACCTGGCTCGACTCTACCAGGAAAAAGGCGATTACCAGCAGGCCGAACCCCTCTATCGGCGATCTCTGGCCATTTATGAAAAGGCATTTGGCCCTGACCACTTTGAGACAGCCACCATCCTCAACAATCTGGCACTGCTTTCCCAGGAAAAAGGCGATTACCAGCAGGCTGAACCCCTCTATCGGCGATCTCTGGCCATCTATGAGAAAACACTTGGTCCCAACCATCTCAATGTCGCCTACAACCTCAATAATCTGGCTGCATTTTATCAAACCAAAGGCGATTTCCGGCAGGCTGAGCCATTCTATCAGCGGGCAGTGGCCATTTTTGAAACCATGCTGGGAGCCGACCACCCGGTAACGGCCCAAAGCCTTAACAATCTGGCGACACTTTATGCTGGAAAGGGTGACTATGCCCAGGCGGAACGCCTCTATGCGCGGGCGCTGGCGATTCGTGAAAAAGTACTGGGCGAGAATCATCCACAGGTTGCCGATAGCCTCAACACCCTGGCGTTCCTTTACGACACCAAGGGTGACTACGCCCAGGCGGAACGCCTCTATACGCGGGCTCTGGCGATTCGTGAAAAAGTATGGGGTGCCACCCACCCATCGGTCGCCAATAGCCTCAATAACCTGGCGGCACTCTACGTCAACAAAGGCGATGACGAAAAGGCTGAACCGTTGTTCCAGCGTTCCCTGGCCATCCGTGAGAAAGTGCCGGGTCCTGACCATTCGGATACGGCCTTTAGCCTCAATAACCTGGCCCAGCTCCACCACCGTCGAGGTGACTACCAGAAGGCCGAACCATTGTATCAGCGTTCCCTGGCCATCTGGAAAAAAGCATTTGGTCCCGACCACCCGCTTGTTGCCAACAGTCTCAACAACCTGGCCTCGCTCGCCAAAGCCAAAGGCGATTTCCAGACGGCTGAAGCCCTGTACCGCCGGTCGTTGGCAATTCGTGAGAAAGCACTTGGCCCTGACCACCCGGATGTGGCCGAAAGCCTCAACAACCTGGCGGCGGTGAACTTGGATAAAGGAGACTATGCCCAGGCCGAACCATTATTTCAGCGAGCACTGGCCATCCGTGAGAAAGGGCTTGGCCCTGATCACCCGGACGTGGCCCTCAACCTCAGCAATCAGGCGGTCCTTGCTCGTGCCAAAGGAGATATGGCACAGGCCATTCAGTTTCAAATTCGGTGCAACAACACCAGTGAGCAAGACCTGAGGCGCAACCTTGCGGCGGGCTCCGAAACTCAGAAAGCGTTCTATCTCAAACAAACCACGCATTACACTGACCAAACTATTTCACTCCATCTGCAAAGTGCACCGCACTCATTGGCGGCGAGGAAGGCGGCCCTGACCGTGGTACTGCGTCGGAAAGGTCGTTCCCTGGATGCCATGACGACCACGATTGAAACACTCAGACACCACCAAACACCTGAGATTCAAAAACTGCTGGATGACTTTGCGAGCCTGGTCGGCCAAATTTCGGTGTTGACATTGAGAGGACCAGGAACCCAAAAAGCGGAAGATCATCTGGCCTACCTGAAAGAGTTAGAAACCCAGAAAGAAAAACTGGAAGCTGAAATCAGCCTCAAAAGCGCCGAATTCAAAGCCCAGGTTACATCTATCACTCTGGAAACCATTCAAAAACAAATTCCGGCGGATGGTGTGTTGGTCGAATTCACGTACTATCAGGGTTCTGATTCCAAAACAAAAATTGTTGGATCCCCCCGGCTGGCCGTCTATACCTTGAATCAGGCGGGTGACGTCCAGTGGGCCGATTTAGGCGAAGCAGCCCCAATTGAACAGGCAGTGTCAGCCTTGCGCAAGGTATTGAGCAATCCCAAAGTCAACTTGATGACTGACATCAAACCTGCGGCTCAGGCACTCGACAGGCTGGTGATGAAGCCAGTCCGGAAGCTGGTCGGAAATACCAGACATTTGCTGATTTCACCGGATGGAATGTTGAATGTGATTCCGTTTGCAGCTCTCCTGGATGAGCGAGGAAAGTTTTTGGTGGAGAATTACACCATCACGTATTTAACCAGCGGGCGGGATTTACTTCGATTGGAAGTAAAAATTGAGGCGAAAGACCACCCGCTCGTGGTGGCGGATCCAGAATATGGAGACGGAGTCGGACCACAGATGAGGGGATATCTGATTGGTCGGTTAACACGGCTTCCTGGCACCCGAATTGAGGGACAACAACTGAAAGACATCTTTCCCGATGCCGACTTGAAAATGACAGCCGACGCGACGGAAAGCAAATTGAAACAGACCAGCAGGCCGGAACTCCTCCACATTGCCACTCACGGGTATTTTCTGGAAAGCGCCACAGAAGAGTCGGCGGCCAATCACACCCCAGCCGTTGCCCAGATGGAAAATCAAAAATTTGATGTTGAAAAATTAAGGGCCAGCAATCCCCTTCTGCGCTCGTGGTTGTTTTTTACTGGGGCCAATCAGCGGGGCGACGAGAACAACGACGGCGTGATGACGGCACTTGAAGCCGCCCAGCTCAACCTCTGGGGCACGAAACTGGTCACACTTTCTGCCTGTGACACGGGACTTGGCGACGTCAAAAACGGCGATGGCGTCTATGGCCTGCGCCGGGCGCTGGTCCTGGCCGGAAGTGAAGCTCAACTGATGAGCCTCTGGCCGGTTTCCGATCAGGGAACGCGCGAGTTGATGGTAGACTACTATACCCGGCTCAAAGCCGGTGAAGGCCGCTCCGAAGCCTTGCGCAACGTGCAATTAAAGATGCTCAAAACCCCACGCCGCCAGCACCCTTTCTACTGGGCCTCGTTCATTCAATCCGGCGAATGGGCCAACCTGAAGGGGAAAAGGTGATTTTGGGGTTCGGGGTTCGGGGTTCAGGGTTCAGGGTTCTCGAATTTATGTCCTTTCTGTCTTTTTTTGCCCCGTTCGTCTTTTTCAAACCCGGAACCCGGAACCCGGAACCCGGAACCCAACTATGAATGACCAAACCCTCCACCGCTGGCGATTGATCCTGGGGCGCTATTCCCAGGACCAGCTTTCATGCCAGATGAATCAGCACCAAAGCCGGCTCGAACGGGCCCTCGATTATCTCTATTCACGCGAATACACCGGACGTGGTGTTCGCCAGACTGATGAAAGCCAACCCGCTCCGACTCAATCCAAACCAGCCGGGTCACTTGATCCAAGCCAGTTCAACGTCCCCACGTGGCTCAACGAAGTCCGCGAACTCTTCCCGCACGACACCTGTGAACTGATTGAAAAACACGCGCTTACTCGCTACGGCCTGACCGAACTGGTCACCGACCCTCAGGTGTTGGAAAAACTTGAACCCAATCTGGACCTGCTCAAAATGATTCTGACCTTTCGCGGTCAAATGAAAGGTCAGGTGTTAGAGGTCGCCCGCAAAATCGTCCGGCAGGTGATCGAAGACATCAAACGCAAGCTTGAGGCCGATATCCGGTTGAAACTGCTTGGGAAACTCAATCGGTTTCAGGCTTCCCCACTCAAAATTGCTCAAAACCTGGACTGGCGAGGCACCATCCGGCGCAACCTCAAGCACTATGATCCAGAGCGGAAAAAGCTGCTGATTCAACAGGTTCGCTTCTTCTCACGCGTTGAACGACACTTGCCCTGGACCGTGATTTTGTGCGTTGATCAAAGCGGAAGCATGGTTGGGTCAGTCATTCACAGCGCCGTCATGGCTGGAATTTTGGCTGGGCTCCCAGCCGTAAAAGTTCATCTGGTCGTGTTTGACACGTCGGTGGTTGATTTGACTGACCGCGCCGATGACCCGGTTGAAACTCTGATGAGTGTCCAGCTTGGCGGCGGAACCGACATCGGTCAGGCACTCCACTACTGTGAACAACTGGTGGACATTCCCCATCGAACGGTGCTGGTTCTGGTCAGTGATTTTGCCGAAGGGGCTTCGCCAACTGAGTTGCTTGCCGTCAGTCGCCGACTTCGGGAAGCTGGCGTGTTGACACTTGGTCTGGCTTCGCTGGATGAACAGGCCAACCCGTTTTACGACCACGAAATGGCCAATCAGTTAGCCGAAACCGGTATGCACATCGCCGCCATGACACCCACCCATCTGGCCGAATGGCTGGCCAAACGAATGAAGAATTGAGAATGAAGAAAGCGGCTAGTGGTTAGTGGCTAGTGGTTAGTGGTTAGTGGCTAGTGATTAGTGGCTAGTGATTAGTGGTTAGTTCTTGGTGCTTGCAGCAGTTCTTTGTTTGAATGTTTTCCCAATTTCAAATCCAAAAGGATACCGAATTGGAATACTCATTGACTTCAATCAAGCGAGAAAAAGTCAAGAGTTCCGCCTTCAGGCGGGGTTGTCTCCCAAATTTGGTCTAAAGGGATGCTGGGCCGCCGAAAGGCAGGACTCTTGACTCGATCTCAATTTCCAAATAAAGAATTGCTGTGGTGCCGGCCTCTTAGTTTTTGGTTTTTCTTCGAAAATATTGATTTCTAACCACTAACCACTAACCACTAACCACTAACCACTCTCTTCATTCTTCATTCTTCACTCATTTTATGCCGCAGTTTCCATTTTTTTCAAAAATGAAGTGGCTCTGGTCTGGTACTTCCGGCAAAACGATTGCGATCCTGATGCATGAAAATGATCGGAAGGCTGATCTGTTTCAGTGGGTTATCGCCTATCTGGCAGAGATATGGGAAGCAGATGGCCATCGAGTGAAATTTGTTTTCGGCGTGAACAAATTTGTACCAGCGGATCTGGCGATTTTACACGTTGACCTTTCGGTTGTCCCCGATGAGTACATCGAATTTGGCCGGCGGTACCCCCTCACCTTGAATGGTGAAGTGAACGATATTCGCAAATCAGTTATCAGCACCAACCTGGTCCGTTCTGGCAATACATACTCCGGCCCGGTGATGGTCAAATCTGATTTGAACTATGGTGGTTTCCCCGAACGACGACTCAATCGGTTCCAGGATCCTGGTTCAGCTTCAGGAATTGATTCGCCGCTGGATTACAGGGTTTTTGATAACCTTCACGCCGTTCCAGAAGCGGTTTGGAATTCTCCGGAACTGGTCGTTGAAAAATTTCTGCCAGAATTCGACGGAGACCTGTATTGCATCCGCAATTATCTGTTTCTTGGCGACCAGATGAATTGCATGCGGCGTTTTTCAAAGCATCCAGTGGTCAATGGCAAAACCCAAACTGGCAAAGAAGAAATCGAACCTCACCCCGAAATTGTCGAACTGCGGCACAAACTCGGCTTTGACTATGGCAAATTTGACTATGTCATCCACAATGGCCAGGCAATTTTACTTGATGCGAATAAAACCGTTGGTGCCGTGACTCGATCCAAATCTTCCCCAATTCAAGAGCAACGGCGAATGCGCGCCACCGGACTTTATTCTTATTTTGCAAGAGAGCAAACTCATTGAATTCAATACCAGTTTGTAGTCAGCCGTCAGTCATCAGTCGTTTGCCGCGAGGACTTGAGCGGCTGTTTTTTCTTCATTCTCAATTCTTCATTCTTCACTATGCTTTCCAGCCTTCACCGCCAGCTTGCCGCTTTTGATGACGCCGCCTTCGAAGCCCTCGCCAACAAAGGACTGGTGCGTCGGGCTCGCAAGGATTTGCAAAGTGGTGTCCTGCCTGAAGTTGTGGCTGATACTGAACAGGAACTGGTACTCCGGGTCGCCGAAGCAACCGTGACCTTGACCGAACAGGGGCCCCCGAAAGCCCGCTGTTCCTGCCCCGCCGTTGACGTTTGTCGGCATATCCTGATGGCCTGTTTGTGGGTCAAGGAGTTATCAGTTCCAGCCAATGAAGTTGCCCCGGTTCAACCACTCACGACAACCACAAATGAAGTGGTAAAAGATGATTTGGCGACGGCCACCGACCAGTTGCTTTCCGTTTCTCTGGAGGCGCTCATTCGCTGGGCCGGGAAAACCACGCTGAAACAGGCTCGGAGCGCCTTGCTTTCAAACCCAAGGCTGGAAATTTCGACGGGCGGGGCGATGGTTTTTCAGATTCCTGATTTCAATGTTACCTGCCGGTATTTTTCCCAGTCGGGTCTTATGGGAATGCTGTGTTCGTGCAAAGCTCGCGAAGTGTGCTTTCACCGGGTTCTGGCCGTGCTGCTCTTCCAACAACGGCATGGGAAAACACCCGACGGAGCCGGCTCGGAATCACAAGCGCTGAAAGAATCAAATGAAACACCACGGAGTCGGGCTGATATTCTGAACGCTGCCCAGAAACTCCTTGAAGAAATCGTGGCCATCGGCCTGTGTCATTTGACCGAAACCACCCAACAACGGCTGGCGACACTGGCCATCTCAGCCACCGGGGTCAATCTTCCACGACTGGCGCTTGGGTTGCGAACGCTTTCCAGTGAAGTTGGACTACAACTCCAGCGCAACGCCCGTGCCGACCTGCATCGCTTTTTTCTGATCCTGGCTCGAACCCATGCCTTGTGTCGAGCACTGACTCACACGGATAACCATCACTCCCGAAGCGACCTGATTGGCCAGCATCGAACGGTTTATCACGAAGCTGGCACGTTGGATCTCATTGGAGTTGGGGCATATGCCTGGGAAACTCCGTCAGGATATGCCGGGTTAACCGTGCTCTTTTGGGAGAATTCCACGCGCCAGTGGCACACCTGGTCCGAAGCCCGTCCGGTTTTTCAAGGAGTTGGGTTTGATCCGCAAGCCCGGTATCTCCAGGAAGGCCCCTGGTCAGGCATGCTCAATCCAGCCCAGGTATCACAGCATCGGTTTGCGCTCTTCCGCAGCCGTCGGAACCCACAATTCCGACTTTCGGGCAGCTCACAGAGTCGAGCCTTTCTCAAAAAGATGACCAGCCCCAGGGAATTGCAGTTTGGGTCAATGTTGTTTTCAAATTGGAATCAACTCAGAGCCTACGCCACCACCATCTGGCCAATGGGACTGGCCGAACCCAATCCAAATGCCGGCTTCGTGGTCGTGCAGCCCGCAAGCTGGGGCCAACGCTGGTTTGATGAAACCGAACAAGCCCTTTTTTGGGAATTATTTGATGATACAGGCGATGAGATTCCGCTGATGGTACCCTACCGAAAGCTTGATCAACCACGAATCAACCAGCTTGAAGCACTATCGCCAGCGATGGATGCCATTTGGGGCGTGGTGGCGCGGCTGGAATTACACCGCTCCCAACTGGTGCTCGCTCCGGTTTCGCTGCTCAGAATGCCGGATGGGGATGCTCCGACCGTCATCAATCTCGGGCTCACCGAAACCACCAGCCAGCCGATCAGCAACCTTCCGAAGAAACAACCAGGAAGCGTCATTGAATCAGAAGTGGAAACCGAGGTTGAACCAGGAATTGAGATCGCAGACGACGTTCAATCCCCGATCTCTGGCTGGCTGCAGTCCCTCACTGACACGCTCCAATCAATGGCTGAGTCTGGCGGTGCGACCCTGCTTGTATCGCATCAGACAGCACTTACATCACTGGCGAAACATTTTGAAAATATTGGAATGACAGCAGTTACCACAACCATCAGACCACTGCTGGACACATCCTCGACACGTCCGGGCGCGATGCTGCACGCACGGTATGTTTGCCAGCTTTGCCTTGAAGCCGAGCGAAGGTTGCGACTGGCACCATCGTTTTTGTCCCCCTGCCCCCTCAATGAGATTCGTTGAGCGGCCTCCACTCACCTGATTGGATAAACGCCGCCCAGTAAAACGGATGCCTCCACTTTGGATTTTTCACCATTTCCAGTTGGGTGTTTTGCAGCGCTTCGCTCCGACCTTCCCCAGCTTTCAACCGGCGATAGAAATTGGTCATCAGCTCTTTGGTGCCTTCATCTGAAACCTGCCACAGGCTCATCACTTGCGATTCACTTCCGGCCAGTACCAAAGCACGCCGCAATCCATACACACCATCTCCTTTTTTGACTTCCCCAAGGCCGGTTTCACAGGCTGAAAGAACAACCAGTTTGGTGCCCCATAAATTCAGTTGCGCCGTTTCCAGTGCTGTTAAAATGGAATCTCCGCTTGAAGCCGTTCCGCCGTTGGCTCCGGCAAAAAACAGAGCGGCTCTCAGCAAAGGATTGGCCTCACGAATTTTTTCCAGATTACCATCAGCCTCTCGTTCCAGGAGTCTCAACGGCAGCCCTGGTTCAGAGGTGACGGCTTCCTCTGTCACAACATCGGGTAAAAATGTGCCATGTGTTGCCAGGTGAAGGATTTGTGGACTTTGCAGCCCCAAGATTGCCTGCTTGGTGGCTTCCTTGCGCTTTTTTAAGATGGTTTCTGGGTAAAGTTGTTGAATTTTGGCCCCTTCCTGAGCCGTACTGGCCAACCGTGTCAGGGAATGAAACACCTGCCCACCGAGTTGGGGTCCAGTGCCTTCACCGTAATCCGGGTCTGTGAGCACCAGCGGTGGCGACTGGCTTTCAAGTTTGGTTTGTAACCGGAGCAAATCACGCCCGCTGGTCAAATAGGTTAACGTGTACTTTTCAACCAGATACTTGCCCTGCTCATCCACAAGGGCAGAAAAAGGAATCAGATTGAGTGACCCATCCGGTGAAATCAACAGATGTTTGATCGGACCAGCCAACCGGCGAACCGGTTGCATGACCAGTTGATCCATCAATCGCGCCTGTGCATTCACCGTCACGGCCCTGGATTGTGGGATAGAACTCAGTTTCAAACTTCGAAGGGTTCCAAGTGGGCTTTCCGGGTTGCGTAACACGGCCAGAAAATCAGCTACGGCCTTATCAATCGTCTTCACGTCTCCTAAATCAACCCATTGAATCTCAGGATTTGGAGTTTTGTGCTCCACACTTTGGGTTGATGACCCGGAACCCGGCTTCAACACATAGGCCACATAATGCGGGGTCTCAAACCTTTGGGCTTTCGCATTCAAAGGGCGGTAACTGGCAAATTCGACCAGTACTCCATCTTTTGGAATCGCCTGCTGAACGGCTTCTAAAGTGATGGGTTGGGTTTGTACCTTAAATTTCGTACTCCGGGCGCTCACGCTGGCTTCAGCCTGATCAGCTTGTTCCGTCAAGGCTTTGAGCCGGGCCTGGTAGGCTTCGCCTCCCTCACGCCCTGGTCCCTGCAGGGTAAACTTTGCCAACTGTTGTTTGGACAAGGTGAGTTCATCCAGGAGTTTTTGGTCTTCCGGCGACGCCCTCCGTCTGAGCACTTCAATGCTATTGGCCATGGCATCGAGCGCCCGCCCCTTGCGGCGCAGGATAATCATGAAAGCCGCCCGCAGGGCCTCAGGATCTGTTGGGGCATGGTTGATATTGAGCGAAAGCGTGTCGTCGGTGTGATGAGCGGTTTTTTTTAAATACAGTAATTTCTGACGTTCCGATCCAGTCACCAGGTTGAGCAAAAAATCCTGTTCGGTGAGTTCATTGGTCCGTATCTGAGCCGCCAGAGCCAGGGCGATTTGATCTTGAGCCTGATAGATCCCAGCCAGGTTATTGAAGTTCAACGCCAATGTGGGATGATGGTCGCCAAAAACCTTCGCTCGAATCGCCAGTGCCCGTTCATACAACTCCCGAGCCCTGGAGAAAGTGCCTCTGGCCCAATTAACCATGGCCAGGTTACTGAGACTGGTGGCCACCATCGGGTGATCAGCACCAAACACCTTTTCCCGGATCGCCAGCGCCCGCTGATGAAATTCTTCGGCTTTCGTGACGTCTCCCTTGACCAGATACAAAGCCCCCAGATTGTTGAGACTGGTGGCAACGTCTGGATGGTGCGGCCCCAGAACCTTCTCGCGAATGGCCAGGGCCTGTTGATACAGCGGCTCCGCTTTTGCGAAATTGCCCTGGTCACGATAGACCGCAGCCAGATTGTTGAGATTGTTTGCCAGATCGGGATGATTTGGCCCCAGCATTTTCTCCCGAATCGCCAGTGCCCGCTGTAAGAGGGGTTCAGCCTGGGCATAATCGCCCCGGTTACGATACACCCCAGCTAAATTGTTGAGGCTCTCAGCGACAGCAAGGTGAATCTCCCCAAATACCTTCTCGCGAATGGCCAGTGATCGTTGATACAGGGGTTCCGCCTTTGGGTAATCACTTTGGCTGTAATAGAGGGCCCCCAAATTATTGAGGGTGGCTGCCAGATCGGAATACTGTGACCCAATTTTTTCCCAGATGGCGACTGCCTGCAGGTACAATGATTCGGCAGCCAAATAATCGCCCTTATTGTAATACAGCACCCCCAGATTATTCAGGCTATTGGCCACCTCGGTGTGGTCATTCCCACAGAGCGTCTTTTTTATTGTTAAGGACCGCACCAGCAGATCTTCAGCTTTTGAGAACTCACCTTTTGTCCGGTACAAATTGCCTAAGTCGCTCAGGCATCGGGCGACTTCGAGCGATTCAGGGCCAACCACCTTTTCCCGAATGGCCAGTGCCCGTTGGAACGCCGCTTCGGTCTGCGGGTAATTCCCTTGAGCTTGAAAAATTCTGGCCTGGGTGAAAAGACTGTCGGCCACCAGCGGATGGTCGGCGCCGAAGGTCTGCTCACTTTTTTCAACGGCCTGCGAAGCCAACGCCATGCTTTCCGTGAATTTCCCGGCCTGGCGTAATTTGCCGGCTTTCTCCAGCAGGGTTTCGACCTCAGATTCAACCAGGTTTTCGGCGGTAGCTGCCCGTAAAAGTTTGATGTTCAATTCATATGTACCGGCTGATGACACTTTTTCAACCGAAGCAATTTCAAGTCGGTATATGCCAGCCCTGGCCAGGACAAATGACAGCGGCTCGGGCCCCGCATTGCCATTGGGGCTATCTACTTCTCGGAGCAACGTACCACTTGAATCACTCAGCCGCACAATGACATCAATGCCTTTTTGCTCGACCACAAGTTTCACGTACTCGTCGGCATTTGCAGTGAAGTGATAGGTGTGGGACTCGCCGCCGTTGAGTTTTTGCTCAAGGATTTCGCCAGGACGCGGGATTTGAAAAACTCTTGAAGATGGATTCTCCCCAGATGATGACGGTGAGGGCTGTTCCTGGACAAGACCCTCGGGTAGCACACTCAATAACCCACTCAGGAACAGTATCGCCCCGACAAGATAAACTCCGGCGTGCAGTTTGACACCTGAAACAACCATAGGTCTCGCTTCCTTCAGAACCTGAAAGTACGTCTCTCGCGATTCAGTTGAGCGGTTTCAACTGAGCTTCAAATCTGGTTTGAAACTACAATAAGTCGCACACACTGGTTGCGAAGGTCAACCATAGATTTTCAGAAAAAGGTTTAGAGCATCGTCCTCAGACGAGAAATTTTTGCTTCCGTCCCACTCGTCAGGTCTCACGCCTGAAGCGTTACTCTGAGCCGAAATCACCTGATGGAAATTCCACTCGTCAATTTTCACCGAATTGAAAGCAACGAGAGCGGCAAGGCCAATACCGACTCCAAAACAGACGAAAAACATAGCCAATCGGCTCACAAAATGACGAATCTTTTCTTTCTGTAAATTTTTCCGTGATGGATTCGATGAATTGGAAACTCATGGTTTCAACCTTGTTCCAAAAAAACCCATCACGGAAAAATTTACAGAAGGAATCTTTTTCCCGCCAGGAAGATGAATTTTTGAGCCGTGACCAATTTTGAGGATTTGCTTCGTTGGTGATAATGAACACGAACGACTCACCATTCAAAACACGCCAAGGATGAACTCCCAATGATCTGAAGAAGGGTTCGCTTTGTATATGACGGCCTTTTCACTTTTATTTTTTTGGACAGTCGCTTTCTTTTCACACCCAATACATTCAACACCGTATCCAACCGCTATCGAATCTGACACCACACAAATTAGTTTTCTTCTCTCAGCGTCGCCAGTTCGATTTCAGGCAAATGTTTATTGGGAGCCAGATGGATCACGCTTAGGCGCACTTCTTCAGCTCCAGGCCCCATAAGCGCCAGAATAAGAAAACCTGAATTCCTTCCGTGAACGCCCTTGCCAGGTCTGGGTTTCGTCCTGGCTGTGACCGTGGGCTTCGCACCACGGCTATTACACAACGACCCTGCGGGCCTCAAATCCTTATCCTGGCGCTTATGACCCCAAGCCCGAGGGTTTCAGTCCTACGTTCCCTTACAATTCCCACTAATCCACACCTCAACCTGACCTTTGAGGTTTTTCTGAGTTGATGAAGGAACCAGCTTTACTTGAAAATCGCTTGGGAAACAATTTTTCCGTTTGAAATAGTCACTGGCCAGACTGGCGACGGTTTTGGCTGTCGCGGCATCACCTGGGTCGAAATAGCGCACTTCGTTTGAGTAGGTGCCGGGGATGCGCTCTTCGCCCGGTGCCGGGAGTTGTTTCTGGTTGAGTTCGTCGCGAAACCCTTTGACCAGGGTTCGCTCAATATCTCCTTTAAATTGAACAAACACCGTTGGCAGAGTTGCCACTTTTTTCGGATCGGATTGGGCCGTTTCAGTAATAACCTGAAGGGCATCTTTAATTGAAGAATCGGTTGTTCCCCTGGTTACCTCAATGGCCAGGCTGGGGTTGGTTTCGGAAACCTGCTTGATGACGTTGAGCAATTCCTTGGTTTTTCCATTTGAATTATCTCTGACCACTTCGACGTTTTGATTCGCTTCATTGAGAGCCTGCTGGGCATTCCCCAAAATTCTTTGAACGTCATCATTGACCGCCTGAGCTTTGGTACGGGCGTTCTCAGCCTGAACCAGAGCGTCCTGTAACACAACATTGATATCCTTGTACTTACTCCACCCTAAAACCGAAAGAACCAATAAAAAAGATCCCATCACGACGGTTGCGATTTGGATTCGTTTGTAAAAAATATCCCACACCGCCAGGGCAACCTGATGTTCAACCACTTCCCGGTCCTTAAATTCTTCTTTCAGCAGGGCCTTGAGGAATGCCCGGCCTTCAGGTGTAGTCAATGACAGGTTGGGGTCAAGCAGGGTTCCACAATCACCACAATATTTTTTACCATCCGGGTTGCCAGCACTACATCGTGGACAATTCATAGCGTCGCTCCTTCTTTGGAATGTCAGTCTTCCGGGCTTTTGAACTGGGGATTTTCCGTAGCCTCAAGTGTCAAAACCACTTACCCCTAAACGGATTCCAATGCAAGCGCTGTTTTGGTTTGGGCATTCAATTTGAGCCATCTTTTCAAGTAGGGCTCGAAAAAGCGCTATAACAGGTTGACGACAGCTCTTTGCTGGGCTGAAAATCGGCTATTCGCGTATTGGTGTTCACTCCCCACCCGCTGACGCAGGTGGTACTCACTATGCGCTACTTCGCTACTTCGCTATTTCGTTCCTCAAATGCCTATGTTTCCATTTCATCTTGCCTTTCCCGTCACCAATCTTGAAGCCACACGCTCGTTTTACGTTGAACTGCTGGGATGCACAGTCGGACGCGAAGCCGAGCGCTGGATTGATTTTGACCTGTTTGGCCACCAGATTTCGGCGCACCTGGCTGATTCCGTCGTTGGAAAAGTCGCGTCCAATGATGTTGACTCCAAACAGGTGCCGATTCCCCACTTTGGGGTGATTCTGGACTGGGACACGTTTCATCACCTGGCTGACCGACTGCAAACGGCCCGGATTGAATTCATCATTGAACCTTATATCCGGTTTCAGGGCGAAGTCGGTGAACAGGCGACCATGTTTTTCCCGGATCCAAGCGGCAATTATCTCGAATTTAAAGCTTTTAAGAACCTGGAATCGGTTTTTGCACGCTAACCCAGGCGACAACTCAGGTGAAATTCTGCTGGGAGCAAAGCTTATTTGTGCTCACGGCACGTTTTTTTATTCTCCGCTCCCAGCTCCTTTTTTCCCGACCAGTTCGAGTTCAACCTCCAATTTGACGGCTTTTTCAGACTGAAGGAAGTCGTCTTGAGCCTTCCCCGGTGTGCAAGAGTTGGCGTTCCCCCTGTTCGAACCAGCCAAATTTGCGGTAAAGTCCCTGCTTTCGCCGCTTTTTTGATCAAAGAAAGGTATTCGTTTGAACATGGCAGAAATTTTTGTGAGTACTGACATTGAGGCCGATGGACCAATTCCAGGCCCATATTCGATGCTAAGCTTTGCTTCAGCCGCCTATCGAGCTGATAAAACCCTGGTCAGCACGTTTTCAGCCAATCTGGAAACCTTACCCGGTGCGTCTGGGCATCCATTGACAATGACCTGGTGGGAAACCCAGCGCGACGCCTGGATTGCCTGTCGTCAAAACATGCGGCCTCCTGAAGAGGCAATGAAGGAATATCTCCTCTGGCTCAAACAACTTCCTGGTAAACCTGTGTTTGTGGCCTACCCGGCAGCCTTTGATTTTATGTTCGTGCAGTGGTATTTGATTCGGTTTACAGGCGAGAGCCCCTTTGCCCACTCAGCACTCGATATCAAAAGCTACGCCATGGCCATGCTGAAGTCCAATTTCCGTGAAACGGTCAAACCGGCCCTCCCACGGCACTGGTTTGATGATCTCCCACACACGCACGTCGCCCTTGATGACGCGCTTGAACAGGGAGCGCTCTTTTGCAATATGCTGGCCGATAATTTGAAGATGAAAGAAAGTCAGTAGTCCGTAGTTGATACGTCAGTAGTCCGTAGTCCGTAGACCAAACCTGGATTGTTGAGTCCGTGAAATTTTTGAAAAAAGATGTTCCTAACTGACTCAAATAGAACAAAATCCACTTGACACGAATTCCAAAATCCCAACACTCGACGACTGACGACTGACGACTGACGACTGACGACTGACGACTGACTGATTGAACACCTTGCCCCTCTACTACACTTCCCTTGGTTCGGAGTTTTCAATGCAAGTGCTTTGCTCAGTGTGTTATTACGCAACTGAAGCCCAACAACTTTTTTTCCCATCTCGAGTGTCAGATGAGGTTCGAGAACTCATTCGAAATAACCTTCCCCGGTGGAACGACCAGGAAGGTGTCTGCCGTGACTGCGTTGACCGTTTTGCCAGGGCCAAAGCTCGCGTCTCAATTTATTTTCCGAATGGCAAACCCGTGAAAGACTTCAAAATTCTCCCAACACCGCTTCGATTGGGCGCCAGCCCACGTTATACCGGTAACGGCGTGACCATGGCTTTTCTCGATTCCGGGTTTTACAACCATCCGGATCTGATCCAACCGTTGAATCGGATCGTGAAATATAAAAATATTGTCACGGGGAGCGAAAACATTCAGGAATTGAATGATTGTGACGCATCAAGCTGGCACGGGATGATGACCTCAGTGGTGGCCGCCGGCAATGGATATCTCTCAGAAGGGTTGTACCGTGGCATTGCTTCCAACGCCAAACTGGTACTGGTCAAGGTTGGGAGCGCCCGACGCATTCAGCACGACGATATTCGGCGCGGTTTTGATTGGGTGATTCAAAACAAAGACCGCTACCACATCCGCATCATCAATGTCTCGTGCGGTGGCGACTATGAAGCTTCGTATCTGGAGGATCAACTTTCCATTTCGGCTGAAAAGGCCGTTCGAGCGGGAATGGTGGTGGTGGCCGCCGTCGGAAACGCCGGGCATGACCCTTCGCACCCGGTTGTGCCACCCGCGAGTGCACCGTCAGTCATCACTGTTGGCGGGCTGGACGACAAAAACACGCTTGACTCTAAATTTCACGATATGTACCACTCCAGCTACGGCCCAACGATTGACGGTCTTCAAAAACCAGAAATCATCGCCCCTGGAATCTGGGTCCCAGCACCAATCCTGCCCCAAACCCCAACCGCCGCCGAAGCTGAATTTCTTGACAAACTTGACCGGGCAAATGACCAGAACCTGAAACCAATTCTCCTGGCTCATCCTGGAATTGACAGTGAACTGGATGCCTCAGCCAATCTGGCGCCGTATCTAATTCGCCATCTGGTCAAAATCAAAATTCAAGACCGAAATGTTATTTCTGGTCATTACAAACACGTGGATGGGACCTCGTTTGCCGCACCGATTGTTTCCTCAGTCATTGCCCAAATCATTGAAGCCAATCCAAATCTGACGCCGCTTCAAATCAAACATCTGTTGATCAAAACATCCCAACGACTTTCGCATATTGATACTGACCGTCAGGGGTGGGGAGTGGTCAACCCACGTCGGGCGGTGGTGGCCGCCATCGAAGCCCGCATGAATATCACCGAAAAACGGGGATAGGGTAGGAATGAAGAATGGAGTTAGTGGTTAGTGGTTAGAAATCAATACTTTCGAAAAAGAATCAAGCACCAAGCACCAAGCACTAACTGCTAATCACTAACCACTAACCACTAAAAGATTTCTTCATTCGAATCAGGCGTAGTTTCCGACCGGGTGTAGCCGAATATGCTTGAGTTCATAGCATAATTCAGTGGCGGAGGGTCGCCGGTCAGGCGATTTGGACAACATCCGCATTACCAGATCATCGAGTTCAGGTGGAATACCCGGCGTGATCTCGCGCAATGGCCGAGCTTCTTTGGTCAGATGCATCACGGCCACCGTGCAAATATCACCTTCGAGGGATTGAAACGGCACATGCCCGCATAACATTTGATACAGCGTAATTCCCAGACTGTAAATGTCGGTCCGCCCATCATAGGGCAGGTTTCCAAGCCGCTCGGGTGACATATAGGTCGGCGTCCCAATCACCCGGCCAATCGTGACGTGCTGCAGATCAATTCTGGATTCCCCTAAAAGCTTGGCCAGCCCAAAATCAACGACTTTCACAACTTCCCCGTCTTTGGTCTGGTGGAGGAAAATATTATCCGGTTTGATGTCGCGGTGGACAATTCCGGCGGCGTGGGCCTCGGCCAGGACTTCACAGATTGGAAGGGCAATTTCAACACATCGCTCTGGGGCGAGTCGCCCATGCTGGGAGATTTCTTTCGTCAAAGGATGGCCGCTGAGCAGTTCCATTACCAGGTAGGCAATCCCGGCGGAACTAATCCCAAAATCGAGGATCGAAACCGCATTCGGATGTTGAATCCGACAGGCAGACACGCCTTCGAGCCGAAACCGATCCAAATCGCTCTGAGTGGCATGGCCTGAACGCGGTTGAAAAACCTTGACGGCCACCAGCCGATTCAACCCGGTGTGCATGGCTTCGTAAACCGTTCCAAATCCACCGGTTCCGATTTTCTTTTCCAGCCGGTACTTCCCATCGAGTACCGTTCCCGGCAGGACTTCGGAGAGGGCTGAAAAGATCATCTGCGCCCGCCGGTTTGATTCCATCAGGTCTTCGCGAGAGCGGGTTAATTCTTCATTTTTGCGGGCCAGTTCCGCATTTTTGGTTTCGAGGTCTTTCTGAAGGCGGGAAATTTTGAGCTGGTTTTCGATCCGGGCCAGGACTTCCTCAAACTGGAACGGCTTGGTCACATAATCAACGCCGCCAACTTCAAAGGCCCGCACCTTGTCCATGACTTCATCGAGCGCGCTGATAAAGATAACCGGAACATCCCGACTGCGTGGGTCAGCTTTGAGTTGCTGACACACCTCATAGCCATCCATCTCCGGCATGGTGATGTCAAGCATCACTAAATCCGGCAAACACGAACGGGTGGCGGCCAGCGCCCGGCGGCCACTGGTGGCGACGCGGACGTGATATTTCCGATCAAAAAGCATGCTCGATAGCAGGTTGAGGTTTATTGGGTTGTCATCAACGATCAAGATATCGCCTTTTGAACCGTTGGGTGAACTCATTCACGTACTCTCCATTGGGCTGAACATGAGGAAATTGCGGGCAGTGGCCGAAAGAGTATAGACCACTCCCTGGAAAAAGCCAAAAAATGGCCCCGATGAACTGAAGACTGATTGATTTGGATTTGGGTTCAAGCTCGCACGGACGATGGTGCCGTCAAAACGATGAATGAGTCGAAAAGAAAGGAACAGAATGGAAGTGAAAATGGAGATGAGGGGAGTCGAACCCCTGTCCGCAGACCTTGGATGGCAGAGCCTACGAGCGTAGTCGCTTCCGTCAGATTTCATCTTCGCACAGCCGGAACAGCGACCTGCGCGATACGAAGACTAACCCAGTTTGATCTCGCCCGTCACCCCTGAGTACAGGTGACGGACCAGCCTGTGAAAGTAACGCCCGATCACGAACGCACAGACAACGTGCGTGTCAGACGCTAGCTAGCTTATTAGGCTGCTAGTGCGAATTCCTGCGTGTTGGCAGGTTTTGTTTCCATGCAGGAGCGGGTTACATGGTTCCCGGCACGCCTCTGGTCACCGCATTGCCCACGTCGAAACCGTGACATCCCCATATTCGGTTGTGAAAGAACTGCCTTCGATGTTACCTGCCTGTAACACGAGGCGTCAACAGCCGACAGCAAAGGCACGCCAGAATGAAGAATTGAGAATGAAGAATTGAGAATGAAGGACCTGCTTCCAGGATGTTGTCTGAGTTCTGATTGCTCCTTATGTCTATCAACTCATTCAATCAAATAAAGTTAGTGAACTACTGACTACTGACTACTGACTACTGACTACTGACTACTGACTGGAGCTACTTCTTTTTTCCAATTCCCTGAGCGCAATCCGGAGTTCATTTCGATCCCGTTCATCGCCCAGAATCAGGAGGTTTTCAGGTTCAACACCTTTTTTTACAAGTGGACGGGCGCCACCTGTGATGATTCTCGGAAGGCCGAGTCCCCAGGTATTGACGCTGGCTGCAATGCAGTGGCCAAGATGGCGCTGTTCTTCAAGTTCTTCGCGGGTTCGAATATAAAAGACTTCCCGCTGGCATTCGTTGCAATAGCGTTTGTCAGGATCGTCAAGGATCAAGAGTTCCTCCCAGTACATCGGACATTTGAACTTAAAGTCACACTCGTGGATGACAGATTTTGCGACCATAAAAACCTCATGATTTGTTATTTTGGCATTGCCAGACTGATACCCCTTTGGTTACCACAAATGACCCATTGCCTTAAACTGACTGGCTGGCTGGTGTCTGGTAAAAACATCTTTGTCCAGATCAAAGAAGAGCCCGGCGTTGACAACGGTTTTGATATACCACCAGTGGCCCTGCCAGTCAGGCGCATACCGACCATTTGTCATCATCTGGACCCAATCCCCAGGAGGTGAGCACAATGTCTTTCGCATATGTAACCTGATCGGAGCGCCGCTTGACTGTACAAAGGTTACCCAGGCGTGCTGCTCATTGTGACCAACCGCGATAGACCCAGTTCCAGGAAAAATATAAGGACTTGCAGTGATCTTTTCCAGGGGAGCGGAGAATGAGTTTTCTTCACCAAAATGTACTGAATGGAAAATCACTCGTGCTTTTGGGTCCGGAACTGAATCAACTGGAAACAGCATCTGTTCCGGAACGGCATACCGGGCTCTGGCCAGCGGCCCCACACGTGAAACTTTTGTCCATCTGGTTGTAATCTCCTGCACCAGCAAAACTGGTTTTCTGACTTCAGCTATGTTCTTTGGGTTTCCCATACTTCCCTTTTTCAATCATCTTCTTTCGGCTTTTCTGCCTTCCCAGTCAACATACTGGTAAAACCAAGCGCCAGAGCGGAACAGAAGGTAACCACCAGGGTTCGTTCCCACCACACAAAATGCATATAGTCACTCTCGGTACGTGGCTGGCCGGTTTTCCCAACGTAGCCTTGCGGAGTTTTGCGAATTGGTGCGTCTGGAAATTGCCAGAAGCCATAAAACAACACGCCTATCGCTGTCAGAATACCCGCCAGAAACAGCGCATTCACCACTTTTCCTAACGGCGTTATAGGTTGTCGCTGTCGGTCGAGTGCAGCCTGCCTGTGAACTCTTTCAAGTGCCTGGTCAAAAATGGTGCGGACTTCGCCCATCATGCCTTTTTCAGGAGTTCTGGCTGATGACGCAGTAGTCACGGGTTGATCAGTTTTTTTCATTGGGAATTCCCCTTTATCTGATTTTGAGAGGCTTACCTGATATGAATGAGAAAAGGGTTGATCCTAGATTTACCGCCTGAAGGCGGGACTCTGAGCTTTTTTGTCACTTTCTCCTGTCAATTATTCCCAATCCGTCAGCTTCAGTTACCAGAAACTCATCATTGATTTTGCCAAGCTCAGCCTGGATTTCAGGATCTGCCGCCATGAAAGCGAGTTGAGCATCCTCATTTTTACCAGAGCTTAATCGGTGACGAATCTGCTGTGAAACCCGCTCAATCAAAACAAGCTGTTCAATGATTGGAAGCTGGCCAACGAGTTCTTCAAGCTGAGTTAAATTTGCAGATGCCATAACCAGAAGCCCTCTCACTTTTGAAAATACAGAGCATTGATGATTCATTCGAAGAACCGAAGGCCATGGAATGCTAAAGAACCGGGTTAGTTCAGACAACCAGTTCCAAATTCAAGCAGTTCAATTTACAAGAGTCTGCTCTCCGATCTTGTACGGTCCACTGCTCACTTCTTGCTGGAAGATGATTTTCCGAAAACCCAGCTTGCGAAACTGGGTTGCCAGATGGTCAAAAACCTGGTCACGCTCGGGTTTGCTCTTTCCGAACAGCGTGATTTTCCCAAAAGTCACAATCACCAGGTTTCTGCGGATTCGTCGAGAGGTCAGAAATTTCGGAAGATTGGCTTCTTTCACCAGTTCGTGTGGATCCCGGAAAGGCTTGACCATTGAAAAACTGGCTTTTTGCGGAAAGTATTCAACCACAAGATCAGCTTTTTCACGCTGGCGGTCACCTTCCAGAGCCCACTCCGGTGGCGGTCCTGGCGGTGCCGGTGGCCCCTGAGGAGGAAGAAAAATCGGCTCATTCTCAGTTGGAAGATGCCGATAAATCGGCTCATGTGGAGTTTGCGTGGCTGCCAGAATTGCAAATACACTAAAGCCAACCGCCAGAATAGCAAGGCGTGGATGGTTCATATTTCCTCCGTAGCTCTCTCAAGAAATACCTTCTCACCACGAAACACACGAAACACACGAAAAAATCAATCCAAATTGAACGGCTTTGTTTTTTCAGTCCACCATCTTCACCTGAATGGTCGCCCCCGGAGGCAAATCTTTGACTTGAAACCGGACATTCCCCGTAAAGCCGATGTGTTCGGCAAGCCGCATGTGAACATAATTCTCAAAGTTATAGTTTCCGCCCAGGACCGGCAACAGTTTGAGTCCGTAGCACTTCCCTGGAGGCAAAACCCCGAGGATCGCCCGGAGCTGGTTCACGGTTGATACCTGCAGCACGGTCTCACGAAACTCCGGTTTTTGGAGCTTTGCCTGAAATTCGGCTTGTGAAGCCGCGACTTTTTCAAGTTTTCCTTCGACTGTTTGCAACCAGTACACTGCACCGCCAGCATCGCTCAGAAAAACGTCTCCGCAGGCCGTAAACCGGAGCGGGCGCAGCCCATCGCCGATCAACCATTTCCATTCCTTCGACAGCGCGGTCATGACCTGCCCATCAGCCTGGACATAAAAATGATCAGACGACGTGTTTTCAGGTAATGCTTTACCAAATAATCTGTCAAAAATGCCCATAGAATCCCCCGGCAGATGATGTGTTTTTCCAGATTTTTCTATGGGTCCTGATATTAAGTGGAACAGTCTGGTTCAGCAAATAAACTCGAATATTTCACTCAAATTTGAGCATCCATTTGCTTGATTCTCTGGAGAGCAGAAAGTACCGCTTCCCGAATTTGTTGAAATTGTTCGGCTTTGAAATTGACCTCTGTCCACCATTCCGCTGGAGTATCAAAAAACTCTGTCACAGCACAACTTTCCCGAAAAGCCTGTTCATCATCCTGGCTTTCAACGCCGTAGATGACCCGGTTTCCACAAATCTTGACAAAATTAGTGCTCGTCATCGTGTACGAGGCCCACTCAAAGATGCAAATCGGTTCATTGGTTTGATGATCCATGGGTTCCCCCAACTCAACGCCCAAAGGCACAAAGTCGAATAATCATGAGACCAGCCGCTGTGACTCCAACCAAAAGAAGAGCCACCAAAAAGCCAAGGCAAACCCCAATTGACATGAAACTACTGTATCGAGACGAGTTTGGCTGATTAACCATTTTGATTGAGAAAATCATCCAGGCAATCGGAATGATATAGAGAATCCATCCGAAATCTCGGAAGGTGGTAAAGAATCCCACTTCAACAGGTGGTGAAGGCTCAGGTTGGAAATCAAAACTCAAGGCGCGGTACCTCAGAAAAATTGCCGTCAGGAGCATACTGCCCGTCAGAAAAGCAATCTGCAGTAACCCTAGAATAGCGATTCCCTTTGTCTTCATAACTTCCACCTTCCTCAGCTCAGGTTTCAAACAATTCTTTGTTTGGGTTTCGGGCCATTGAACGGGCTTCATACGACAAACTCAAACTCTGGTCAACCTGATGATAATGGCTTCATGTTGAGGAAATTGATTGAGCAAATCATCACGCTCTGTAATTGCAAACTCAGAAAATGAAAATGCCGGAGCACAAACATTGGTTCCAAAAGCAAACTCAACCCCTTCAGGAATTTCCGCCGCCTGCCAGTGGCCGGTCGGAACAGTCACAACTGGACGTTCACCAGCATCAAAATCAGTACCAAGGCGAAGCACACGATGAGCCCCGGTTGGTTCCAGGACATGCACCAGCAACCGCCCGGCGTGGATCGCCCAAATTTCCTCATTGTTCGTCACCCGATGAAATGCCGAAAACGCGCCGGGTAAAAATAGCCAGTGCCCGGAGGTTCGGTACGGGTCGCGATGTGTTTCAACAAACTTTGGACCGTCAGGGTGGTTAAACCAGTCATAAGAAGAAAGAAGTTTTTCAAGCATATATGAGTTCCCCACTCAATTGAGTAATTTGTGTGACTATCGTTTTTTTGCTGTTGCTTCGATAGTTGCCAGCATTCGATCAAGTTCTGCTCGTGAGTACAATTTGCCGCCGCACACCACGGCATTGATCTTTTGGGTATGTTTGATGTCTTCGAGCGGGTTGGCATCCAGCAATACCAGATCAGCCAGTTTTCCCTTTTCAACCGTGCCCAGGTCTTTTTCCTGACCAAGATACCGTGCCGGATTGAATGTTGCTGACTGAAGTGCTTCCAATGGGGTAAATCCAGTTTTGACCATCAATTCAAGTTCATTGTGGAGACTAAACCCTGGGAAACAATATGGATTGAGCGTATCCGTACCCGCCAGGAATTCAACCCCGGCCTTTCGCATCTGGCCGACGATTTCGAATTGACGTTGCAGCACCAGTTTTGAGAGTTCGTAATCTTCGGCGGTGCGCGCCTTGAAGCGAAAGTCATTGGCTGGATCCCACTGAAACCTGATGCCAGCGGGCATGTACCGGAGTCGGGGATCATTTCGAAATTCAGGGTCGGTCAGTGAGGCAATGCTTCGCAAAACAGTGAGCGTCGGGCATTGCCAGGTGCGATGCTGTTTGAGTTTGGCAAATACACTGGCTGCCTTTTTGGCGTCGTAACTTTCGATAATTGAACGGGTCAACTGTCGGGCCGCCGCCGGGTCGCGAGTCCCGAACCCGGCGGCACTGGCGCTTGCCTCCTCCTGGGTCTTGCGCAATTCGTCTTCTTTTGCAGAACAGGCCGTCAGCATCCCCGTCAAATGCTCAACGCTTTGCTGACCTGCCTCGGCGGCTTCAGCCACGGTGACTGCTTGTGGAATATGTCCGGCAAAGGCAATGCCTTGTTTTTTCGACTCATCGGCAATCGCAAAGAAGGCTTCACGGGAAAGCAGACTGTAAACCTTGATGAAATCAGCACCTTCTTGTTTTGCCGTTTTTACAGCCTGCCGGGCTTCAGCTTCGTTACTGACCGCAACCGAGCCCGGCCAGATAGGTCTTGGGCCATCAATAATCGGACTGGCAATGACCAGGCGCGGGCCAATGAGTTTTCCCGCTTCGATGTCTTTGCGCCACTCGTGATGGAGCGAAAGTCCCCACATCACCCGCGCACCAGTCACTCCGTTGGCAACAAAGAGCGACAGGTACTCCGAGTCATACCAGTGGATGTGCATATCCCACAGGCCGGGGATCAAAAATTTGCCTTTTGCCTCCACCACCCGCGCATTTTTTGGGATCCGCACCGAGTTGTGTTTCCCTAACTCGGAAATCCGGTCACCCTGGATGATCACCGTCATATCCGATTTGGCTGGACCACCCGTGGTATCAATGATGGTGACGTGGGTGAAGACAAGTGGTTTGGAAGGTGTTTTTTGCGGCGGATGGGCCAGTACACAGGCTGGCAGCAACCATAAGAAAAAGAACATGAAGAATTTTTTCATCACCAGAACCAGCCGAAAATGCCAGCCTTGAAACCAGGGTCGGCTTTCGGTTTCCTTTGACTCCGTAATTGTTTTTCGTGAGTAACCGGGTACAATAAACCCCGACGATCCATCATAAACTGAATCACCTGCCAACGCACCCTCTATCTGGCTCCCAGGTGACACCTGATGAATGACCCACTTGCGACCAGATACTGTTTTTTATTGGAGCAATTGAACTTATGGAGACCATACCTCAGAATAAAACTTCATCCAGCTATGTCGGTCATCCACCGCTCGTTGTCCAGGTGCAACCAGTTTTCAACCTCACTGACGACCAGCTTTATGAGTTTTCTCAACTCAACCGTGACCTGCAAATCGAACGCAATTCACGAGGGGAATTGATTCTTATGCCGCCAACCGGAGGCGAGACCAGCGAACGCAATGCTGAAATCACGATGCAACTGCGACTGTGGGCCAAACAGAACGGAGAAGGCACGACGTTTGATTCTTCTGGTGGTTTTTTACTTTCGAACGGCGCCGTCCGCTCGCCAGATGCCGCCTGGGTCAGGTACTCACGCTTGAATGCGTTGACTGCCGAAGCCAGGAAAAAGTTCATCCCCCTGTGCCCGGATTTCTTGATTGAGCTTCGTTCCCCGACAGACAGTTTGAGTGTCATTCGAGAGAAAATGCAGGAATATCTTGAGAATGGAACCCAATTGGCCTGGTTCATTGATCCAGAACAACGACGCGTGTACGTCTATTCCGCACCTGACCTGGTTTGCGAACTCGAAAACCCGGAAAAACTCTCTGGCGAACCGATTCTTCCAGGTTTTGAGTTAAATCTTGGCGAAATTTGGTAAATGATTGATTCTTTTCGTGTATTTTGCGCATTTCGTGGTTAAGGCGTTCAGGAGTTTTCAATAAAGCACTTAAATCTTTTTCTCTAAGCTAGCCAACAAATCGGTCACATTGAACCAAACCGTTGTTCCGTCTTCACAGGTCAGATTGTCGAAACTTCGATCAGCTTCCTTGATGAGTGCTTGCGAACCGAATTTCTTCCCAAAGAACTCGATCACGTCATATTCATCATCGGTTCGTGTCACCTGAAAGGGTTGTTCCCGCGAGCCATCCCCGGTTGAGAGAATCCCTTCCAGGATCAGTTTACTCAATTCGGCTTCCATTCGGGCGGCTGGTTCGTCACCCAATTTGTGATGGAGAACTGAAGCCAGTATATGGGCCCTGGGATTGAGAAACCAGTTGGGCATCAGGGCCATGAGGTTGTTGAGGGCGGAAACAAATTTCCCGGCGTCAACCAGCGAATAGATCTCCTCCAAATCACTGCCGTACGGGTCATAGGCTGGAGAGTTGATAAAAGTCTGCCGGAGCAGGTCAAAGGTCTTCGCTGATGGAGCCAGCATATACACGTCAAAGGCTTGCAGTACTTGAGCATCCATAATCTTTCTTTTCCTGGTCAATCCCTCATTCAAAAATAAAGGTGCGCCGGTCATTGACACCAAATGACACTGGCCAACCTGCATCACAGGTAGAACCTGGATCAACTTTAGATCTCACTGTGCTCTTTAAATTATAGAGATAAGCATACAAACTCAAGTCTCTCAATTCAAAAAAGAGTTATAGCTGTTAACAGCACGTCTTGGCCATGAGATGCAAAACCAGAAGCAAAACACCAAACCCAATACAAACCCAACAGAAAACCTGAGCCTGGGCTTTTGGAATTCCCTGTATCTGAGGTGGTGTTTTTGTTTCAGGAGACGGCGAAGGATGAGAAACAATGAGGAATGCAGTTAACCCAACTCCAAAACACATGATCGCAAACCCCAGGTACAGGTTTTCTGCAATGTGGTCAGGCTCCATAAAGAGGCTGAAGGCGGAACACAACCCCAAAAGATATGACACCAGTGCGATTCGCCAACCCACTTTTGAAACCAGTGGCTGACGAGATGAACTCCAATCAGCGACATCTACGTCTTTACATCGCAGACACACCCCCGATTCAGGAGTAAACCTATCCTCCTGATGACAAATTTCACACCGTTGTGGGAGCGACTCAGTTTTGATCTGGAGTTTTTGGGTCATCGGATGGTTTGGATAATTGCTTCAGACTGGTTCATCACCTGACAAATGAGGAGAGAGACGAATTTTTTTACCAATCTCTGCCCCACTCGGCCCAAGGATATGAAACGGAGGAAGTCCCCATTCCCGATACCGCAGCTGACTATCCTGACTGGTCAATTTGGAACGATTGAAAAACACATCAATGAACGTGTGATCCTCGTCATAACCTGAAACCACCAGATTGATCCAGACAGGGACTTTGCCGTCAACCCACAACCATTGCCCGGCTTGCTTTCCGTCAACCCCAAGCAATTGTTCTGGAAAGAGAATCCGCCCGCCAATAAACTTTACCTGCCCGGAATCAAGCGTTTCCAGGATGCCGCCGCGAAGATTGAACCGCAATGAACGTGGCAATTGATCAGATACCAGTTCCTGGGCAAATTCAAAGCACTGTACTGCAGCTTGTTCAAAGACTTGTGCAAACTCAGATTTGGTCATTCCGGGCTACCATTCTTTGTTTGATTCCTTGTGTGACTGATTCGCGGCTGGTTATAACGGCAACCGTCATTTTGGGAATCAACGGTTTGGGTGAAATGAATACACTCTTAAGTACCTTACCGAAAATTTCCAGACATTTTAACCACGGAAAACACGGAAAACACGGAAAAAAATCAAGCACTTCCCAAATCCAATATCTCAGGAAACTTATGACAAGGTACTTAGAGCGTGTCGCAGAACTCAATCTGTAAAAATCCAACCGGGTTTATTGAGAAGTTGGTGGGGTTGGAAGAGAAGTTGACCATCGATCTTTGACAAATAGACTGAGGAGAACTCAAGCGAGGGCAGTCGCGGATGAGCG
>JACQXX010000053.1 GCA_016208495.1 Acidobacteriota bacterium
CGTCCGCCTCAGCCCGATGACGCTGCCGTTATCCACTATGACCAGCTTGCAAACCGGGTCAAGATCCTGCTTGGTGTTGAACGGTTTCAGGAGGTGCTTCCGATTGCCGAGCAATTGGTGACGGCGGCAGCCGAGGCGTATGGAGCGGAATCGGCGCAATATGCTTCAGCGATTCTGCAAGTTGGGGAAATCAACTATCGGGTTCGCAACCTTCCCAAGGCGGAATCCTCATATGTGCAGGCACTGGCCCTGCGGGAAAAACTGTTCGGTCCTGACCATGAAGAAGTCAGCATTGTGCTCAATAATCTGGCCCTCTTGTATAAAGCCAAACGGGAATTTGATAAAGCCGTTGGCACCGCCCAACGATCCATTGCCATTATCGAAAAAGTGGTCGGACTCAATCATCCGCAGGTGGCAATGGGGTACAACACCCTGGGTGAAATCTATCGGGTCCAAAACAAGTTTGCCCAGGCGGAAACGACGTTTCAAACGGCCCTGTCCCGAGGTGACTACATCAAGGCGGTTGAATTGTTGAAAGAGGTGGTTGTCAAACGCAAAGCAACCGTGGGTGAAAAACATCCACTCTATGCCACGGGACTACTGAATTTAGCCGAAGGGTATCGTAAAATCGGACGCTTTGCGGAGATGGAACCCTTGATGAAACAGGCGCTGGCGATCCAACAGGAAGCCAACGGCCCAGAGAGTTTTCCCGTTGCGACGTGTCTTAATAATTTGGGTGATTACTATCGGGAGACAGGAAATTACGGTTTGGCGGAAACCTATCTTCAGCAAGCACTGTCCATTGTCGAGAAAATAGACGGCAAGCAAAGCCTTGAACTCTGCCCAACATTGATCAATTTGGGTGTTCAGGCGGAAGCCCGATTTGATTTTCAGACGGCTGAGAGCTACTACCGACGGGCACTGACCATACAGGAACATCAATCGGTTAAAGATGAGCTACAGATAGCAAATACCTATTTAAACCTAAGCAGAGTTTTTTTTGCTCAAGGAAATTTGGATCGAGACATTGAATTAAAGAAACGAGTATTAACCATTTTCGAGAAAGTTCTCCCTTCTTCTCACCCAAGTATTAACTGGGGATATCGAAATTTAGGAAGAGCGTACCTGGCAGCAAAAGACTATCCACAAGCAACGATATTCTTGGAAAAGGCTCAAGCTCACCTCTTAGGTCAAGCTGTGCCTTCAATTGAGGACCTTGTTTTTATTTATTTTAACCTTGGAAATCTTTACTGGAAATTGAATGATCTCAACCAGGCGGAGTTCTATTTCAATAAAGCCTTAACAGAAGTAGAGAACGTTCCAGATACAAGCTCCGCCAATAATTCAGGGGTTTTTATTACATTATTTTCTTTTTATAGCCAAACAGGTGATTTTCAGAGAGCAAAAACATACTTAGGAAAATTTCAAGATCTTATTGAGAAAAGACTGGTCACTAACCTCATCACTGGCTCAGAAAATCAAAAGCAACTACTTATTAAAGGCCAATGGGGTTGGTTTGATCATGCTATCTCATTTCACCTTGCCCACTTTGCAGAGCAATCAAATCTGTCTCAACTTGCACTTCAGGCAATTCTCAGGAAAAAAGGCCGTGCCTTGGATGCAATGACTAACAACATCAATACTTTACGATCCCAAAGTTCACCTGAGGGGCAGGCAGCCATGGATGAACTATTTGTTCTTCGGAGCCGCCTTTCGGCTTTGAGTTTGCGCGGGCCAGGAAAAACCCCGATTGAACAATATCGGGCCAAACTCGCCGACCTCGAAAAACAAACCAGTCGGCTTGAGACCAAACTCAGTACTCTGAGCTTTCAGTATCGCCAACTTGCCACCCCGGTCAATCTTCCAGATATTCAAGCCGCAATTCCAGAGCAGAGCACGCTGGTTGAGTATTGTGTGTACGTTCCATATTCTACCCAAACCTGGGGATCACCCCGCTATGCGGTCTATACCCTGGATCGAAGTGGAAAGATTGGGTTTGCCGATTTGGGGGAACGGTCTGAAATTGACAACCTGATCAAGGAATTTCGTCAGGCGCTGGCAGCGGCTGGCGACCAGCGGAATCTGACCAAAATCAACCTTTCAACTGAGCGCCGAAGGTCACTCAACCAGGTCCAGAAACTGGCGCGTCAACTTGATGCCAAACTCCTGCAGCCGGTTCGGAAGTTTATCGGTAACAAAGACCATCTCCTGATCTCACCTGACGGCGCGCTCAACCTGATTCCCTTTGCCGCGCTGGTTGATGAATCCCACCGCTATCTGGTCGAGTCGCACGAAATCACCTACCTTTCTAGTGGACGCGACCTGCTCCGCTTGAAAGACAAAATTCCGACCAGCCAGCCGGCGTTGGTCCTGGCCAACCCCAAATTTGATGACGGGCCTGGTCCAACCATTTTTGGTCAGCATTTCGACCCACTGGTTCAGCTTCCAGGTGGCGAGCAGGAAGGCAAACTCCTGAAATCCCTCTTTCCAAAAACCCAGTTGAAACAAGGGGGCGATGCCACTGAAACCATTCTGAAACAAACCCAACAACCGGAAATTCTCCATATTGCCACCCACGGCTACTTTCTGGAACCGGATCAGACAACTCAGGCACTTACCCAAACCCTTGAAAACCGGTCTCTCAGCCTTGGGCTGTCTGACCAGACGGTTTCTCCTGAGTTTATTCGACAATCAAGCCCGCTCCTGCGTTCGATGCTCTTCTTTTCGGGTGCCAATCGTCCCCAAACCCCAACCGAAGCTGGTGATGACGGCATCCTGACCGCCCTTGAAGTTGCCAGCCTGAACCTTTGGGGGACAAAACTGGTGGTCCTTTCAGCCTGTGACACTGGGGTCGGAGAAGTCAAACGCGGGGATGGCGTCTTCGGTCTGCGCCGGGCGCTGGTCCTGGCCGGGAGCGAATCCCAAATGATCAGCCTCTGGCCGGTTTCTGATGCTGGCACACGCGAGTTGATGTTCAAATATTATCGCCGTCTCAAAGCCGGCGAGGGCCGCAGCAAAGCCCTGCGCAACGCCCAACTTGACCTCATCAAAAATCCAAAGCGTAAACATCCCTATTTTTGGGCCAGCTTTATCCAGTCCGGCGAATGGGCCAACCTCAACGGAAAACGGTGACAAGGTGACAAAGTGACAGAATGACAGAATTTGACCAGTTGTCACCTTGTCACCTTGTCACCTTGTCACCTTGTCATCCTGTCACCCTGTCATTCGGTCACCTTGTCACCTTGTCACCCTGTCACCCTGTCACCCTGTCATTCGGTCACCTTGTCATCTGGTCAATGCTTCATTCTTCATTCCCCATAGATTCACAGACCTTTTTCCTGTATGGTTTGACTTCAGGTGTGAGTCATCCTGCCAACCTCAACAACCCAGGTAGCCAAACTGAATTCAGCTTATGCGATCAGGAACACTCACCTTCATCCTGGTGGTCGGTTTTTATTGCTTTGGCGGCGGAATATTGCCTACCCCATCTGGCAGTATTGTTCCGGATCCTCAACCTGCCCAGGTTACTCCCCCAGCTTCGGCTTCTAAAGCTCCTACCCCGCCAATTTCCTCAAGTATTTCGCTGACAGATTTGACCTCGTCAACCAGTTCTAAAGCTGATCCAACTGATCGCCTTCGACCAGGATTTCGAGTCTACACCGACCGGGATGGATTACCCCAAAACACCATTATGGCCATGGCGGTTGATCACAACGGCTATTTCTGGGCTGGCACCCAGGACGGGGCCGCGTGGTACAACGGACGCTCCTGGACAGTGGTCAACATGCCCAACCAGAGCACTTCAAACTACATCACCGACATCTTGCCAGCTTCGGATCAAAGTATCTGGTTCGCCCAGTTTGATGGTGGGTTGTGCCGGTTGAAGGATGGACAATGGACCACCATTGATACCCGGTCAGGGTTGCCGAGCAATCAGATGCGATGTTTGCTTGAGACCAGATCCCCAACCGGAAACCCAATTCTCTGGGCGGGGACCGATGGTGGCGGACTCGCGAAATTCGAAAATGGAAAATGGTCAGTCATTACCACCCAAAATGGTCTGCCCAGTAACCGGGTATGGACATTGCTGGAAACAATTGAACCGGGGGGCATATCGGCCCTGTGGGTTGGAACCTTTGGTGGGGGACTGGCCCGGCTAATAGGCAACTCCTGGCAAACATTTGACCAGAGTTCAGGGCTGCCAGACAACTCGGTCCGCGATTTATTAGCCAGCGTCTCACCCACTGGCCAGCCAGTTCTTTGGGTCGCGACTGATTCCGGCGGTCTGGCAAAACTTGAAAATGACGTCTGGACAGTGGTGGATAGCCATTCGGGGCTGCCCAGTAATCGGGTTGATGCACTGGCGGAAACGATTTCCAAAAATGGAGTGCGGACGTTGTGGATCGGTACTCCGGGCGGACTGGTCCGGAGTGAACCTGGGAAATGGATGGTCTATGACATCAACTATGGGCTTCCGAACAACACCATTCGCAGCCTGTTTTCATTTTCTGGCCCTGCGGCTTCCTCAACCCTTTGGATCGGCACTTTCGGCGGCCTGGTCCGGCTGGAACAGGGAAAATGGCTTGCCTGTGATACCCGAACGGGATTGCCTGACAACGGCGTGATGAGTTTACTCGAATCTCAAAATCCAGATGGAATTTACAGTCTGTGGTTCGGGACGTTTGGGGGTGGATTGGCCCGGTTTGATCAGGGAAAATGGACGATTTACAGTGCTCCATTCAATTTGCCGGACAATATTGTGGCGGCCCTGCTGAGTACACCAAATCCCGATGGGAATCCAACCATTTGGGTTGGCACCAATCGTGGGCTGGCACGGCTGGAGAAAAACCAGTGGACGGTGTTTAACACCAAAAATGGCCTGCCAGGTGACCCGATTCAATGCCTGATGGCCACCAAAGCCTCAGACGGCACACCGGTCGTGTGGGTTGGAACGCGGGGTGGCCTGGCCAAATTCCAAAATGGACAGTGGGATACCAGTCTCACCGAAGGACTTCCGCCGCTGGCACGCCATATCGAGTGTTTGCTTGAAACTACCTCAAAAAACGGGTTGAAGTCGTTGTGGGCCGGCACTCGAAGCGGTGGGTTGGCACGCTGGGAAAATGGCGAATGGACGATTCAAGATGCGCGGACCAGTCTGGGCAACAACTGGGTTTTCCACCTGATGGAGGTAACGAATTCAGACGGCAAGCGCCAGCTCTGGGCAGCAACCTATGGCAGCGGGGTTCTTCAGCTTGACCTCGACACACCCAATGCCAAATGGCAGGCATTGTCCGACCATCAAAAGGAACTCAAGCCATACGGGGTGGTCTATCAAATGCGCCGCGACGCCCAAAATCGGACCTATCTCTTCACAACCAAAGGAGTTGTTCGACTAACACCTCGTATTCCGACTCCAGACAATCCAGAAGCCTTTGACGTCAATTTCTACACGATTGAAGATGGACTTCCAGCCAGCGGCTGTACTGAAGGTGGCTCGCTGGTTGATCATCAAGGGCGGATTTGGGCGGGGACAACCGGTGGCGCCGCCGTTTTTGACCCGGTACTGGAATCGTCGGCCAGCACAACACGTCAGTTGTTTATCGAACGCATCCTGATTAATGGAACCGAACTTGACCAGACAAAGCTGCCGGGGATTCCGCCGACTTCCAATGGGAAACCATCCGCGATTGAAGGGGCCTCACTCGATTACAGCGACAATACCATCCTGTTTGAGTATTCCCTGCTCAGCTACTTTCGGGAGTCAGAGACCCGATACCAGACGCAACTGGTCAATTTTGATGAGTCCCCCTCCGATTGGAAAAAAGAAGCCCAAAAAGAATACACCCGGCTGCCGGAAGGCCAGTACACATTCAAAGTCTGGGGGAAAGATTATGCCGGCAATACCAGCGGCCCGTTGATGATTTCATTTCGAATCCGACCCGCCCTCTGGCGAACCTGGTGGGCCTATATGGCCTATACAGCTCTGATTCTGGGGTCCGGGTATAGCTGGTATTCACGCCGGATTCGAGCCCTGCGCCGACGTCAGGAAGAACATCTGGCTCATTTGCAGCAATTACAGGAACAGCGAATCAAAACACTGCGTCAGCTCCTGGAAAGTATTCGCATCATCAATTCTGAGCTGGATTTGACCGTGGTGCTCCAAAATATTGCCGCCGAAAGCGCCAATCTGGTGGATGGCCGGCCTGGGGGAATTGGGTTGGTGGAAGACGAGCAGGTGGTCTTCAAACGAGTGTGGCATCGAAACCATTGGGAAGACTGCCTGTTTGCCTATCCGTTGGGTTCAGGAATTCCAGGCCGGGTGGCCGCCACCGGTCAACCCGCGGTGGTCAATGATCTGTCGCTCTCACCAGACGATGCCAACGTACCGCACCACCACCTCCACCAGTGTTCTGGATTGATCAATGTCCCGATTCTGTCGCGGATGGGAAATGTGGTTGGGGTTTTGGATGTTCGACGTGGCCCGGATCGTGACCCCTTTACCGAAGCTGACTGTCAATTGATTGAATCACTGGCTCATCAAGCAGCAGTGGCGATGGAAAAAGCCGCCCTCTTTGGTGAACTGGAAAAGTTGTACCAGCAGGAACAGGAAGTCCGGCAGACCCTCCAGGACCTCAACCAGATGAAGACGAACTTCATCATTGTCACCTCGCATGAAATGCGGACGCCGCTAACGGTACTCAAGGGCTACAACGAAGCCCTGGTTGACGGCTACCTTGGACCACTGACCAAAACCCAGAAGACATCACTTCTGACATGTTTGCGCATGGTGGACCGCTTAATGGCCAGTTTTAATGATATTTTGGAAATGCTCCGCATCAATGAGGGTCGGATTGCCCTCCGACCGGCTTCGTTTGATTTGAGCAGCCTGGTGAAAAAAGTTCTGGAAGAACTCGAAGCCTTTATTGAACAACGTCGGCTGCAAGTTACGGTTGAACTGCCACCTGAATTATTGGTCACCGCCGATCCTGAAAAAATAGAACTGGTCTTGATCAACATCATCCAAAATGCCATCAAGTTCACCTTTGATGACGGAGATATCGTCATTCGAGCCACACAGAATGGACAAAACGAAGCGCATATTGTGGTCAGAGATTCAGGCATCGGCATTGAACAAATTGAAATCAAGCGCATTTTTGAGACCTTTTATACCAGTTCTGACCCGTCAACCCACACCTCGGGTAAGTATGAATTTTCGGCGCGCGGCACCGGTCTGGGACTTTCAATTGCCAAGAGTTATGTCGAAGCTCACGGTGGGCGCGTCTGGGCTGAATCTGAAGGCAAAGGGCACGGCAGCACCTTCCACATCATTCTGCCAATTGAAGGCACGGCCAAACCAGATGAAGAATGAAGAATGGAAAACGTGGTTAGTGGTTAGTGGTTAGTGGTTAGAAATGCCAATTAAGAGTTGAAGCCGTTTTGGTTCTCAGCCCAGGAACTGGGTGCCGGCTCGTAGCCCAGGGCGAATCTTCGAGCCCTGGGAATTCGGGTCATTCCCCACCTTTTCCCCGCCCTGCCACCCGCGTCGCGGGTTCAAATCCGCTCATTTTTTCAACTCTTAACTGGCATTAGAAATCAATATCTTCCAAGAACCAAGAATAACCACTCACCACATTCTTCATTCTTGGGATCTTTTGCACAGGGCAACCTTTCCAATCCCAAAAAGCTTCTCACGCCCAGTCATTCATCTCTCTTCCTTTTCTCACATACATTTTCATAGTCCCGGCAAGACCGCGTGGGCACTTCGTCACGTTGGAAGCTCGTTGCGGCAGGCAAGCCTGGAGTTCAACACAAGGTCAGGGTGTGCTATGTCAGGTTCATTGGATCAAACACCATCAACAGGCGGATCTTATCCGCAATGTACCACCTGTGGTCGTAAGCTCCGCGAATGGTCACGATTTTGCACCTTCTGTGGTGCCCGGATGGAACAAATTCCCACTGGTGATCTTCGGCTTCCCCAGGTGTCTCAAGGATCTGGTGGATTGCCAGCGGCTGAGGTTTTGGCGTCACCCTCTGGAAAACTTCCAAGTGAACCGTTGCCGCAGACGTCCGAAGTGTTTATTGTGCCGGGGTATCAAACCAACGGTCTGGCCCAAACCGAGCCAGTTCCACCCCCAACGCCTCCTTCCTCCGAGCGGATAACGGCCCCCATTCCCCAATTGATGATCTCAGATCAACCAGGTCGGTTGCGGCAGGTCGTGGCGGTGATCTGTGTCTGTCTGGTGGTTGGCCTGACGCTGACTGGGATCTTTTTCTCGCGGAGCACTCCAGATTCGGGATCTCCCTCGGTTCAGCCCTCGATTATGAACAGCGAGTTTGAGCACGTTCCGTCACCTGAAGAACTGGCAGCCACTCAAAAAGGTGCCACGTCACCGGTCAAACCCAGCGACTCAGCCGGTCAACCTGAAGTTCAATCGGGTTCGGGCACCCAGCAACCAGCCACAGCGACCAGTTCCGAAGGGGTGATCGGTTCGGATCCGGGTTCCCCTGGCACGGGTGGCAATTCACCTTCCGGGTCAGATCAGCAAAGTTCATCCGAATCCGCCCCAGGTACAGTGTCAACCAGCATACCGTCATCTTCAGGCGGGCAGTCATCCATTCCTGGTGGAATCAATGGGTCACACCCTGAATCCGCTTCTCCGAAAACATCAACCTCTCGCGGCACAACCATACCGGCGGGAAGCAGCTCGAGGTCCACACCAACCGCAACGCCAGGCAATGAATCATCATCGCCTTCCAAACGCTCCAAACGCTCAGAATCAGATGCCAATTCGGTTATTATTGCCACGAACCGACGGCAAGACGAAGAAACTGAGCCTCCATCAACGATGAAACGCCGACGTTCCCGCGATGAAGGTCCAGCCGACCCTGATGACGAATATTCATCCAATTCAAGTCCAGGTTCGCGCCCGAGCCGCGACTGGCCGCGTGATCGGAGGCGGGACGCAGACTCGCGTCAAGACGTGATGAGTTATCCACGGAACGGAATCGCCGTGTGGACCGGTGCCGCCGGGCGGAGCCAGCGAGTCACGGTCTATGGCTTTCCCGGCATTCCGATTTCAGTCAATCGTCCGGCGGTTCGCGGCGGTCATGCCCGAATGATTACCCCGCCATCACCAAGCAATGGCTGGAAATATGCGGTTGTTGAGTTTGAACGCGGAGAGGGAACGTGTGAGGTTTCAATTCCGTGGCAGAGGCTGTGAAGGGGACAGGGGGACAAAGTGACAGAATGACAAGGTGACTGGGTGACTGGGTGACATCTGACAGAATGACAAGGTGACTGGGTGACCAGTTGATCATTTGTCACCTTGTCATTCTGTCTCCTTGTCACAAAGTCACCTTGTCATTTGTCACAAAGTCACTTAGCAATTGCGGGTTCCGGCGTGGATTGCTCTTGCTCCGCTTTGCGGTAGAGCGGTGCAATCTGGCCATTCCAGGGCGGAATGACAATCGTAACTGAGCCACTGCAAACCGCTTTGCACGCCAGTCGAATCATGGGGCGATTCTGACCGTTGTATGGATACCCAATCTTGGCCAGTCGCTTGACTTCAAAGGCTGAGATTTCATTGACGTGGTTATTTCCACCCAAAATCCCAACCCAGCAGGTGCCACAAGAACCGGTTTGACATTCAATCGGAATCGGTCCTTCAACCCGGCGTGGATCCTGTTTTTTGAAGTTTTCCTTGATCTGGGTTGAGGCGGTCGTCATTGGCTGCTCATTGATGACCTGGAAGGTCGCGTGCGGATTGGTTTCGTCGTAACAGACTTCATATCGCTTATCAATCGTGCGCATGAAGTTCAACAAATCAGCCCGCTCAGCTTCACGGTCCGCCAGAAGTTGTTTCGGGGATTTCGGCACCGGCGGGATGGACGTATCAGCCCGGTGGTTAAAACACTCCCAGCCCACCTGCTGCAACGTCATGAACGCCACTGCCGCAATGCCCAACACCAGCGCTGGCTCAGTGTGCATATACTCAGCGGTTGACGCAGCCACTTTGCGAATCAAGGCTTCGAGATTCGTCGGCTTGGGCGTTTCTTTGACGAGCTTGACCACAATTTGTTTGGTCTCGGCCCAGTAGCGATACCCAAACAAAAAGGAATGCGACGAATCAACTTGCTCGGCCAGCAGAAATTTTCCCTGAAGTAACAAATCACGGGTGAAAACAGCCTTGTCTGGTGCGTTTTCATATTCACGCAGCAACAGATACGGGAAAAATGAAAACCAGATTTGGGTGGCGTTCTTATCAACAGGATGAATATCAGGCAGCAACCGATTGAGAAGCTGTTCCCAGGCAGTATCATCGTGCTGACGTAAAAATTGCACAAATGGATGATGTTGAACTGACATAGATGATGACTACTTTTGAACTGTGAAGAATTGAGTGTGGATTTGAACCGCGCATCATACCCATTTTTTTTGATTTCGCCAATCAAAACCCGCGTTCACCACAAATCGTGAATTCGTCTTTTGACAAGCCCTTGTGAGCAAGGTATGGTACATGATCTTTGGAATACCTTGTTCGTCACTGCTGGACCAATCCAAACAACTTTTTTCGAAATTTGCTGGGCCACAACTTCCCGCGGGCGTTTGGGAACAGAGGGAAAATTCATCCCTTCACCTGGGTTTCCACGCTCGTGGTTCACTGTCGCGCCAGATCCTGTTTTGCCCCTTGACTGGCCGAAATCAACGCCTGGGAAATCCCTCAAAAACTGACGAACGCTGAAATGAGGTTTGGGGTATGCTTTTGCTCAAAAGAAATTATTGTCACTATGAACCAGTTCGCGCCACGATTGATCGGGCCAGAGTCATTGTGGTTGATAGTTTGATTTATTCCACCAACGACCTGTCTGACGTGGCAGCGCAAGAACCCGATTTCAACGCTGAAGAATGGGTCAAGGAAGAACGCACCATCGCCGGGTTCGCTATCGGAAATATTGTCCAAAATGTGAAAAAACTGGTTGAGACACCTGAAGTTCAGGTGGTCAGTCTCGCCAAGATTTCACCACAAATTATCAAAGATTTTGACCCGGATGCGATTATCCTCAGCGGAACCCTGCGGGATTTTGACATGTACCAGTCGTCAATCTTACAGAACGTCAGTTCCGTGCTCGCAACGACAACGGTACCGGTACTGGGCATTTGTGGCGGACATCAACTCGTTGGTCAGGCATTTGGGTTACCGATTGTGACCCTGGATCACCAGTTGCCACATCAACGACGGCATAACCGGTTGCGCGAATATGAATATCGCTTTGTCAAAGTCATTGAGCCGGAGGACCCCATTTTCCGCAATGTGCTCACCGATCATGACGAACAACGTCGCAGCCGGGGCAATACAATTTGGGTCTGGCAAAACCACGGATTGATGGTTGATGGCATGCCGGATGGATTCGAACTTTTGGCCAAAGGCTATGTCTGTCAGAACCAAATGATGGTCAAACGCGGAGACGGTCAGTTAATATATACCGTGCAGTTTCACATCGAAAAATCCTTTGAGGACTGGCGTAAAACCCCGAGTCGGTGGGAACATCCAAACGAAAGCCGGGATGGCCGGAAGCTGTTTGAGAATTTCCTGGTCGAAGCGCTGAAACACCGTGGTCAGGTGTTTCGTCAGGCCCAATCAGCTTGAAAACTATCGGGCTGAAGACTTCGGGCTGAGGGCTCGGGGCTGAGGGCTCGGGGTATTGAACCCATTTTCTTCAACCCCAAGCCCTCAGCCCCAAGCCCTGGTTTTTTCAGCCCCAAGCCCTGGTTTTTATGGCTTCAAATCCTGAACCCTGAACCCTGAACCCTGAACCCTAAAAAAGAGGTCGTGTTATGGGATTGGTCGGAGATCTCCAATATCTCAGTCTTGCCGACATCATTCAAATCAATTGTATTGGCCGAAATACCGCTCGACTCACAGTTCATTACCCGATTGGCGATGGGGTCTTCTACTTTGCGGATGGCGACGTGGTGGATGCCAAGTTGGGAAAACTGACCGGTGTGGAGGCTGTCTATAAGGCCCTGGAATATGATCAGGGCTCCTTCCGGGTGGATAGCGGAATCCGGGCGCCGACACGAACCATCAATGACAACTGGAGCAATATTTTAATGGAAGGGTTGCGCCTGCTCGACGAAGCTCGGGCCGGGCTGATTCCCGGCAGTGCCCCCTTATCGGCGGAACAGGTCAATACGACAACCACTGGGGCCTCGCGAGTCCAAAATCCGTTTCAAATTCTGGTTTCGGATCTGACCAAAATTAAAGGGATTGATGGTGCCCTGGCGGCAACCCGCGACGGGACACTCAACGCCTGCATTGGCGTCAATCTCTCAGATAAAGTTGGAATGATGACTTCACTCCTGATTTACCTGAATCAGGCAATGGCCACTGGGCAAGGGCGCTTTGGAAAAGTGAAGCAAATGGACATCCGGTACGGCACCAAAGAAGTCATGGTCTTTGATCAAGGAACGGTGCTGGTGGTGATTGAATTTGCCAACACGATTCGATTTGAAACGATTTCACCGCACATTGATCGTGCCTTCCGGAAATTTGAAGCTCGTTCACGCGGCGGCACCAGTGCGCTGGATCCCAGCAAAATTGGGACCGGCTCAATGAGTGGACCGCCAGATTTCCTGTCGGGACGGTAAGCTGGTCATGCGGCACTTCCGGCAACACCTTCTGGCTTTTCCCAGATCAACCATCGTGGTCAGCCTGGGACTGATTGGCCTGCTCACTCTTGTGGGCACCCAGTTCCAATCCGTGACCGAAGCCCTTTCGGTTATGGCCTGGGGTGCCGGCACCCCTTCGAGTAGCACGATTACCGCGTTTGCCACTGGTCGTCCGTGGTGGAAACGTCACCTTCCTGAAGCCATCCAAACGGCTCCCTCCGGCGGCATCATTCCGCTGGTGCGCATTCCCCGAACCCAGATTCAAACGACACCGGAACCTGTCTTGCCTGAACGCAGCCTTGGCTATGATGCCTTTCTTGGCTGGGTCACCGCCTTGCGCAGCCTGTTTTCAACTGATCTGGTGTTTGATTTCGCTCTGATGATTCGGCTTCAACACTGGCTTCTGGTGCTGGGAATCTGCCTGCTGCCAGTCGTGTTCTCTCGCCTTCATCCCAATTATCGCACTCCGCTGACGTTCAGCACATTTTTTATCGGATACCTGTTTGTCCTGTTGCTGCGCCCAAATAAAAGCAAGTTCCTGACTGATGGCTTGATTGACAGTGCCCTGGCCAATGCCCTGGCGATGTTCAGCGTTGCGGCATTCTGGCTGGTGCTCAGCCATAGCCGGCTTGAAACCTGGAAACAGCGGGGTGCCGTGATCGGCGCCGGGCTGTTTCTGAGTTTTGTCACCCAGATTCGCGGCGAATTTTTGTTCGTGGGCGGACTTACCTTCGGTCTGCTGGCACTCCTGGTGTGGAAACAACCTGCATTTTCCTGGAAAGGACTGGTTCTGGCCGGACTGTGTTTTCTGATGCTCCCTGTCGGGTACGGTGCCTTCAACCAGCAGCAGTTCGGTCACTTTGTCCCATTGCGGATGCGTTCCGGACAAAATCTTTTTGAACCGATTGGCCAGTTTCCCAACCCCTGGGGCATCGAGTACAACGACCAGTGGCTGGAAAAATACTTAAATCAGCGTGGCATCGAATATACCAGTTTTGAAGCCGACCGCTTTCTGACCGCTCAGTATGTGCAGTGCCTGAAGGAAAATCCCTGGCTCTTTGGGCGCAATTTCTACCTTCGGCTTGGGCAATTTGCGAAACAGTTTGGTTTCTGGCTCAATTTTTGGACTATTCCGCTGATCTTGTTCGGGTTCTGGGTTGCGATTCAAAAGTCTGAGCGACTGGCCTTTCTCGCTGTGCCACTGGTTCTGGCAGTCGGGTACCTGGTCTTTTTTGGCTGGACCAATTCCCTGCTCCGACTGGTGAGTCCGGTTCACTTCCTGGTATCGGCGTTTCTGACGCTGCTGAGCGTGGAAATCCTGCTCTTTGAGCACTGGCGCATCTTTCAGCGCATTGACTGGAAAGCTCTAAAGCAAGGATGAATGATGACTTAGGGACTGTAAAAAATTAACTTCCTGTTTTCATTTGGGAGCGCGGGCATCTTGCCCGCGTCTTCCGACTTATGGCGGGCGGGACGCCCGCGCTCCCAGGAACTTATTTTTTAACGCTCGCTTATGAAACAACTCAAACTGGGTAATCTACTGACCCCGGCAAAAAAAGAGCTGCTTTTGTGGTCCAGACAAAAGCAGCTTCAGCTTGCACGTACAGCACGGTCAAATTGAAAGATTCATTGATTCCGGTTGGAATCAGTTCAGATTCGAGGCTATGGCCGACGCACAATCACTGTGGCACGGCGATGAGGATAACGAGGGTTGACCACGACAGGCGTGTTTCTCACACGGGTCACTTCCTGTTCTCTGACGGCGTGATTGCTATTCACAAAGGTATCATTGCCGCTATTGCCATTGACGTCATCGAGGCCGCTTCCGCTTTGGATCCGATCATTTCCATCTCCACCACGGATCGTATCGTTGCCACCACCACCTGAAATAAAATCATTGTCGTCATTGCCTTCGAGGGTGTCATTCCCACGCCCGCCTTTCAAAGTGTCGTTTCCATCACCACCTTTGAGCGTGACACCAAACGGAATTGAATTGTCCACAGTCAGGTCATCGTTGCCGTCATTCCCACGAATCTCGATTCCGAACGCTTCAGCCTGTGAAAATGTCATTCGGCTGCCATTCACCAGCAGTTCGATTCTGCCCGAGGGCAGTTGTCGCAAGGCCACCCGGTCCGCACCATCGCCACATTTGACGATCAGTTTTCCATTATCCCGCTCAATTTTTGCATCAATCAGATAGGTACTCTGGGCTTGCACCAAACTGGTCAAAGCACTGATTACACACACTAAACCCAATACCATCAATAAGTTTTTCATAAAGGTTCTCCTCAAAAAAGGTCGAATGTAATTGAGATCTTGAATTGCACGGTTAGAACCAGATCGGTTCAAAAAAGTCTGGAGAATTTATCTTGAAGAGCAAAATAGTGAAGGCGCCATTCCCTTTGAGCGAAAGCCTGGCTGCTGACAGACAGACCATCAATCGCTCGGCAAATTACAGTGCCATTTCTGACTGTTGTGGTATAAACACCTCTTTCCAAGCTCTGAGATTCCCCATCCGTCAGGGTCCCAGGGAGCATCTCAGCAGTACTTCAGACTTCAGACTTCAGACTTTGATATTTATGGACCGGCAGGAGTTTTTCATTCGCGATCTTCCAATTCGCCCACGGCTGGCACTGGCACCGATGGCAGGCGTTACTGACTCCGCGTTTCGTGGGCTGATTAAAAACCTCGGTGGTGTCGGGTTGATTGTGACCGAATTCATCAGCGTGGAAGGTCTCACCCGAGGAAACCTCAAAACCCACCGCATGATGCACTTTGAGGAATTTGAGCGCCCGATTTCGATTCAGTTCTTCGGGTATGACCCGGAGCGAATGGCGGTCGCCGCCGAAGTGGGCGAAGCTGCCGGTGCTGACATTGTGGATGTCAATTGCGGTTGCCCGGCTCGCAAAGTGGTGCATCGTGGCGCGGGTTCATCCTTGCTCAAAGACCTGCCCCACCTGGAAAAAATCCTGAAGGGCATGCGCAAGGCCATCAAAATTCCTCTGACCCTCAAAATTCGCATTGGCTGGGATGACAACTCGATTGTCGCCGTCGAAGTCGGAAAACTGGCTCAGGATTGCGGCGTTGAAGCCCTGGCCATTCATGGACGAACCCGAGTTCAGGGCTATTCAGGCCAGGCTGATTGGAATGTCATCGCCCAGGTCAAAGAGGCAGTCAATATTCCAGTGATGGGTTCTGGAGATGTCACCACGATTGACCAGGCACTCACCCGATTTCGCGAAACCGGCGTTGACGGCGTGATGATTGGTCGCGGCGCAATGGCCAACCCGTGGATTTTCCGACAAATTGACGACGTGATGCAGGGCAAGTCTCCATTTCAGCCCACCTTGATTGATAAGCGAAATCTGTTGTTTGGCTACTTTGATGTGATGTTGAAAGAATTGCCGTCCGAACTGGCGGCGATGGGAAAAGTCAAACAACTCTGCGGTCAGTTTACGAAAGGGCTGCCCGGTGGCGCGGCGTTCCGGCAACAGGTCTTTCACTCTCAATCACGGCAGGAACTGATTGACAAAATTGACTACTACTTCACATTAATGGCGGAACGGGAAGCCGCCGGTAATCTGGTTTCAACGCCGGAAGAAGCTGCCGCCGACTCTGACTCGCCAACCACTGAGGAGTATGCATGCCAGGCGTAGCTCACAACCATCAGACCGGTCCGCACTCGTTTCAAACGGCCAAACCCTTTGAACGCATGGTGGGGTACCTGCGTCGGTATCCTTATAAATTGGCCATTGGCTGTTTGTGCGTTTTGCTGTCGGCCTACATCGGACTTTATGGCCCACGGGTGATCCGAAACGCGATTGATGATCTGCAACAGAGCATCACCCGTGAAAAGATCGGGCTCTATGCCCTGCTGATTGTGGGCGTTTCGCTTGGAAAAGGCATCTTTTTGTTCTGGCAGCGGCAGATTCTGGTTGCGCTGTCACGCGATATCGAATTTGACCTCCGAAATGATTTCTATGCCCATCTGCAGCGTCTGCCGATGGCCTTTTACCACGAAAATCGAACTGGCGATTTGATGTCCCGCGCCACCAACGACATCGGCAATGTGCGAATGCTGCTGGGCCCGGCGATTATGTATGGCTTGAACACGGTTTTTGTCACCTGTTTTGCCTTGCCGGCCATGGGTCACATTAGCTGGAAGCTCACCTTTCTGGCACTGGCCACTTTGCCGCTGGCGTCGGTGGCAACCAATTTTTTTGGAAGTCGCATCCACAAGCGTTCCGAGGAAATTCAGGAATATTTCGGCATCATTACCGCCAAGGCCCAGGAGAACTTCGCCGGGGTGCGGGTGGTTCGGGCCTATGCTCAGGAAGACGCCGAAAAAGAATCCTTTAAAGACCTCAATCGCGAGTTTGTGTCACGCAATCTGCGACTGATCAAACTGACGGCCTTGTTTAGCCCCACGCTGCACGCCCTGATTGGCTTCGGCCCGGCACTGGTCCTGTGGTATGGCGGCCATCTCGTTCTGGATCAACATATTACGATTGGTCAGTTTGTTGAATTCAATTTGTATTTGATGATGCTGATCTGGCCCATGATTGCGCTTGGATATGTGGTCAGCCTGTTTCAACGTGGAATGGCCGGGATGAAGCGCCTGACAACGGTGCTCAATCAGGAACCGACGATCCGGGATGAGGTCCAGCCAGCCGCCGTGACTGAAATCAACGGCACGATTGAATTCCACAACCTGAACTTTGCCTATCCAACCACCTCCAGCGGGCCAGGGCAGGTCGTGTTAAAAGATATTTCGCTCACGATTCCACAGGGAAAGACACTTGCGATTGTCGGCCACACTGGTTCCGGGAAATCAACCCTGATCAACCTGATCCCGCGGTTGCTGGATGCCGCCCCCGGTCAGGTGTTGATTGATGGGCGACCGATTCGCGAAATCCCGCTCCAGGTACTGCGCCAAAACATCGGGTATGTGCCCCAGGAAACATTCCTGTTTGGCGATACCGTGGCCGCCAACATCGCCTTTGGCGTTCCCGATGCCCCTCGCGAAGCAATTGAACGCGTTGCTGAACAATCCGCCCTCCGCAATGATATTGTGACGTTTCCCAAAGGGTTTGAAACGATTGTGGGTGAACGTGGCATTACCCTGTCGGGAGGGCAGAAACAGCGAACCGCAATTGCCCGGGCACTCTTGCGGAATCCAAAAATTCTCATTTTGGATGATTCGCTATCAGCGGTTGATACCTACACTGAGGAAAAAATCCTGGAGCACCTGCGGGAAATGATGAAGGGCCGCACCACGATTTTGGTCTCACACCGAATTTCCACCGTGAAAGAAGCCGATCACATCATTGTGCTCCACGATGGCCGGATTGCTGAACAGGGAACGCATGAATCGCTCTTAAAACAAGATGGTCCATACGCGGCTCTCTATGAAAAACAACTCCTGGAGGAAGAACTGGCAACCTTATGACACCCAACGAACCATCCCTGCTTCAACCTTCCACTGAATTTTCCGGCGACCAGTTGCTTGGGCTCTTAATTGAAGCCGCTGGAAAAGGCAATGTGCCAGCCGTGACTGACCTTTTGTCCAGGGGCGCGGCGGTCAATGGAGGGTTCAGTGACGGATACACCCCGCTGATGGCCGCGGCCCATTCCGGCCAGGCAGAGGTGGTGACAGCATTGCTCCATCACGGTGCCGCACCTGACCAGGGTGACCGCCAGGGAATGACGGCACTGATGTTTGCGGCTGAAGATGGGTCGGTGGATGCGGTTCGGGCCCTGGTTGAAGGCGGAGCGAATATCAATTATCAGGTTCAGGATGAATTTTCACCCTTTTCCGGCTGGACAGCACTCCTGTTTGCCACCGATAATGGCCACCTGCCAACGGTTAACTATTTGATCTCACAGGGTGCCAGCGTTGATCTGTGCGAAAGCGAAGGCGAAACGGCGTTGATGAAGGCTGCCGCCCTTGGTCACGCCGCGCTGGTCGAATGCCTGGTGAAAGCCGGAAGTACCCTTAGCCTCGCCAATGAAAATGGAGATACCGCGCTCACTCTGGCTGAAGAGATGGGTCACCGGAAAATTATCAGCCTTTTGAAACACTAACCCCCAGGCAATTTCAGATAAACCCGGCTCACGCCTTCAAAAAGGTTCAGAATGGAACAGAACCCCATCCTGGGCCTACCTATGATAGATCAGCAGGACTCAAAGTTCAGGTCGCTGATAGTGCCTTCAGAAAATGGAAAAACCTGGTGCCGATACCTGAGTAATTGGTTCCCATGTTTTCCAGAAACCGTTTGGAAATGGTTTCTTTTTTTTCGATCAATTGGTGTTTTTTTCACAAGAAAAATCCATTGTCTTGTGGTTTAATACCTAACGACTCTCTGCCAATCAACTTCGTTTTTTGCATCCATCTGTGCCACCGAATGGGCAAGTGTCTCGATTGACAACTACTTCAATCCGAACATAGTTCCCTCTCACCATTCAACTCAATGGCACTTTTCATTTCAGAGCTGAAAGAAACTCATTCGTGACACTGTCCCGAAGGTCGTGAGCTGGCTTTCGTGCACGGTATTTGCAGCACCTGATTTAACCACTTTTACTGGGAACTTTTTCCCATCAAATTGAGGCCGGTTAGGGTTGACAAACACTCAGAGTTGTTCATCATCGGGGGGATACAAAATTCCCTTGACGGCACATCTCGTCCCAATTTCTCAAGTTTTTATCCGAGAAATCCAACATTCGACTTACTTCACTGATTCTCGAACATAGATCCGTGTTTGAATCGGCCTATTACAAGAACCCCAGAAAGGAGAACAAACTCATGTTTTCTCGCACCAATCGGAGTTTGGTAAAGAAGCGGCCGTTCCTGACGTTTGCGGTCGCCCTTCTCGGATTTTCGCTGGTCAACATACTCCCATTTACTGCGACCTCAGGCACAACACAGGCTTCAAGTGTGGTGACACCAACTCCTTTTGAGATGGCGTTTCAAGGCACCAATACACCTCCCACCTTTACACCAGGTCCACCACTGACAGTTCGTCAAGGTGAGCGGAAAGCGGTGATCATCGGGAGCGTCAATGATGCCGAACAACAACCACAAGCCTTGGGCGTGACCGTCGTCAGATTACTCTCTGGCCCTCCAGGAGGGCAGAATGCGTCGTTAATCGGGAATCCAACCCCGAATGCGGATAAGACCGTTTCAGCGACGCTTGAAGCGACCTGCAGCACAACCGTCGGAACCTATGTGTATGAAGTCACCGTGACTGATGGTCTGTTGACCAACACCACCCAAACTTCAATCACGATTAATGTTACCCCATCGTTTACCGTTTCAATTCAACCGGGCAGCAAGATCAATATCCGTGGGACGGTTCGGGTCGGCTTTAACGTGATTGATTCAGTTACGGCGCCAATTCCAGGAATTACCAATATTGATCCGTGCAGCAATCTGGCGTTCCGCTTTGAACGCGATGACAGCAAATACACCAAGCGGTTGTCAGATACCAACGATGCTGCTTACTTTACGGTTGACCGCGTCCCCAATGGGTATGCCGTCCGATTTAGCCCGTTTATTCCAGATCGGATCACCAATGCTCCGACAGCCGGAGACTGCCTGCCCAATCTGGTTCGCACGCGCTTGATTGTGCTCGGTCCCAACGGACAACCAGTATCCGGGGTTAATGAAATCCCAATCACCGTGCGGGTTGAAACCGATCTTCGACTGTTCCCCAATGCCTTTTGGGTGACGGATGGTCGGCTGATCCGCATCATTTACCAGGTTTGGGACTCAGATCTCAACACGGCCAACTACGACCTCTGCTACCGGTTCTTTGATTTCACAGGAAATCAAATCGGTCACCAAATTACAGCGGAAACACAGCGGTTGCGGAGCGAAATCAACCGCAGCGTGGCTGAACGACGGCTGGTGAAGGGACAATCGTTCCTCGTGATCCAGACCTTTGACTCAACTGCGTTCTCCGCCAATACACAAAACATTGAAATCACTCTTTCTGACGGTCAGGGCAATCCAAGAATCGTTGCTCCACGGCAATCAGCACGCACCGTGGTCAATGGGACTGAAATTGACTGGATGAACGTCAAAGAGGGAGATGGAACCATTGTGTTGCCTCCTGCTCAGCTCACCCTCCAAGAGTCAGAAGGCGTGACCAAGTAAGCAACTCACTGTGACTGACACGCTGTCACGCGACACCAATGGCAACCGTCATCGGCCCGGACAGGGTGGAAACAGAGAACCGAGAATCTAACGCAGGAGAATCAACAATGAGAAAACTAGCGATCAAAAGCATCATCCTTCTATCGGTGTTTTTGCTATCAAGTGTACTTGGCCTGGCACAAGAAACACAGCGCGAGAAGAACCGCCATACCAATCCGACTGTCACGGGTGGAACGGGGCTCTTTACGGTCTATGACGCATCAACCTTGAAAAAGGGAGAATACAATTTCGGGTTTTTCGTCAACAACTATGACCGTGAGCCGGGTGATGTTGACATCACCCAGGGCATCTTGAATGTCGGATTCGGGGTCACGGATCGGTTGGAAGTTTTTGCCGCTTCAGTTTTTCGGCAGCAACTGGTATCAGGTTCACCCGATGAACTGAAAGGGTTTAACGCGCTCGGCCCTGGTAGCATTACCATCGTCCCACGCCTGGCCGGTTCCGGCCCAGCGTTTAACTTTGCCACACTTCCAGGTGGCTATCTCAACGATCACCCATTTTTTGGCCGGAGCTTTGTCAAAGTCGGCAATACCACGGTGGGTGCCAAGTATCGGTTCACCAGCCAGGATTCCTGGCTTGGCGTGGCCTTACTCGGATTTGCTCAAATCTCATCATTCCGCCCCAGCACCGAATTTCCGGGCAATGGCAGCGGCTTGATTGATGGCGCTGGCGCTGGCGCCACCGATTATGGCGTGATGTTGGCCGTCACCCCACGTGTTGGGTTGGCCAGCTTCAATATGAACGTTGGCTATGTCAAAACCGGCGACCCCAAAGTCAACGACATCAAACTGGTTGATCGTCGGGATAAAGTCGTGGCGGCTATTGGGTTTGACTATGCTTACAACCAGTATGTCCAGTTCATTTCTGAATTGACCTCGGACATTTATGTTGGCAGCGGCACACCAAACGTGAACCCGGTGAACCCGGTGGATGTCACGGTCGGCGCCCGGTTCACGCCACTTGGCAAAGACCGCAAATTCTTTATGAGCCTGGGCGGTGCCTATCGCTACATGCTCAACAATTCAAATGAACGCCGCCCGGAAAATCTCAAAGGCGATTTCCACGGCTACATCGCGGAACTGGCGCTCGGCTACCGCAAGGTCACCCCGCCGGATCCGTGCTTGAAGAACGTCGCGCCAACTGTCTCGGTCTCGGCTGACAAACTTGAAGTCACCGAAAAGACGGCTGAAACCGTGACGTTTACGGCGGTTGGCAAAGACGTTGACCCAGCCGATACCACCTTGACCTATATGTGGTCCGCCAGCAGCGGTTCAATTGATGGCAACGGCTCAACCGTCACCTGGAATCCAGGCACGTCGGCGCCGGGCCCGGTTGAAGTCCGCGTCACTGTCCGTGACACCTGCAACCACGAAGCCAGCGCCTCAGCTTCAGTCAACGTCAAGAAGGGCAACACCTGCCCAACCGTGACGGTTTCAGCTTCAGAATCATCACTGCGTGCCGGTTCGGATGCCGTGGTGACCTTTACTGCCCGCGCCAATGATCCAGATGGTCAGAACCTGACCTACACCTGGACCAGCACCAGCGGTTCAGTTCAGGGCACTGGAGACACCGTGACCGTTGACACCAAGGGCATGGGCCCAGGCAATGTGACGGTATCGGTTCGCGTCAGCGATGGCATCTGCGATGGTTCAGACAGTGCTTCGTTCCGCATCACCGAACCGCCTCCGCCACCGCAACGCTTTGAAACAGCGTGCGACGGCATCCGCTGCGCCAACCCACCGTTCAAGAAGAACATTTCCCGCATTGATAACCAGTGCAAGGGAATCCTGGACGAAGTGGCTACCCGGTTGCAGAGCGACGCCACCGCCGTCTGTATCATTGATGGACACTCCGAAGCGGGTGAAAAAGCCGGAACAGCGCTCCAACGCGCTCAGAAAGCCAAGGATTACCTGGTGTCGAAGGGCATTGATCCAAACCGGATCGAAGTCCGCAGCTTTGACAACCAGCGTCCAGACGCGGCAGCCGGTGATCGCCGCATCAACGTCTATGTGGTGCCAGAAGGTGCGCAACGCCCTGAATAACCCAAATTATTGAGCGAGTGATCAGCTCTCTCCCGTTCAAAAGCCTCCTGCACTACTGAACCAGCAGTGCAGGAGGCTTTTTCTTTTTTCAAATTGTTTCCTATTTCATAGCAAAAAGGTGGCTATTCCTACTTCTACCGGATTTTGTGTTATGCCAGGTCAACGTTGGAAATAAAGAACTTGTCAGTACCACCCGCGTGAGCGGGTGGGGTTAGAAGCAAGCCGGCTCACCCACTGACGCGGGGGGTACTGACTGATTGGTTGTTCTGATTTGTCTCCAACACAAAATCCGGTAGAAGCAGGACTATTCCTTGAGTGAGATCTTCGCCAGGAACATCAGAATCTTAATAAAATTAAAGTTGACTTAATAAAATTAAATAATATAATTCAAGTTAACTTTAATATTATTAAAGAAAGAGCAAATTCAGATGTCTGACCTTTCACCTAATCCCTCTAAAGCCTGGTTGAATTTTCTTTCGGAGGAAGATCTGGCATTTATCCGCAATTTTATCCTGGCTTCGGGGTCGCTCAAAGAACTGGCGCTGGTCTATGGAGTATCCTACCCCACGTTGCGGCTTCGGCTGGATCGGTTGATTGAAAAAATCAAAATTGCCGAGGCGCACCAGTCAACCAGTCACTTTGAACGCACACTGCGGGCTCTGTATGCTGAAGGCAAAATCGAAATGGAAACCCTGCGAACCTTGCTGGCGGCTCATAAACTGGAACTGGAAAACCAAGGAGGAAATCAATCATGAAACCATTCATTCTCAAAGGGTTACTCATCACTGGCTTGTTTTTCCTTGTGGGTGCGGCGCAAACATCCGTTCATCGCATTGACTGGTCAAAAATGAAAGCTGCCGGAACACAACTTCCTGGAACACTGGCATCAGGAGAAACCCCAGACAAACTTGAGGCCCTCCGAATTGAAAACACCACGAACCAACCAGTGACGATCAAACTGGCCACGCTGGAAGCTCCAAAGTTGAGCCAGTCAAAGTGGCGGCTGACAGGGCGCATTCGGTATCAAAATGTGGAAGGTGCGGGCTACCTTGAGCTGTGGAATCATTTCAATCAGGGCTCATACTTTACCCGTTCCCTGGCTGATTCAGGACCAATGGGAAAAATCAGTGGTTCGTCAGAATGGCGCGATTTTGTGTTGCCGTTTGATGCTTCAACTGGGAATGCCCAATTGAAACTGACGAGACTGGAACTCAACCTGGTCCTTCCCGGAAAAGGCGTGGTCTTCATCGGACCAGTTGAACTGCACGAAGGATTTGGCTCGGCGGGGTGGTGGAATGATCCCAGCGGCGCCTGGCTTGGCGCCATTCTGGGCGTCAGTTTGGGTTGTGTCGGAGCGATGGTGGGAATTCTTTCCAGCCTTGGCAAAGCACGTCAACTTGTCTTGTGGTTGTGCCAGGGAGGATTTGTGGTGGGAATTGTGCTGCTGGTGGCAGGACTGGCCGCCCTGGCAACCGGTCAGCCTTATGGAATCTATTATCCATTGCTGCTGTGCGGTACGATCAGCGGACTGGTCTTTGGCTTGAATTACCGGACGCTGTTTCGCCGCTATCAGGAACTCGAACTCCGCCAGATGCAGGCCCGAGATGCGATGTTGTGACCGCAGCAGGCAACAGGTTTGCCTTTTTAGAGGATTGACCGCTGAATTCTTCCTCAACTTTCGGCTGAGGAAGTTCGATACCACTGCCTTTATAGGTTTCAATCATCAGGTTTAATGCTGTTTGGGCTTCGGCCAGGGCAGATTCCTGGGTATCTCCAAATGCAGATAAACCAGGAAACTCATGGCATGTCACGATATAAGCTTCATCTTCATCGCTCCATACAATCTTGAAACTATATTTATTCATCGTCTAACCTCTCGATTGCTTTCAGTAACTGACAGACCTGGTAAGGCTTGGCTTTGCCTTTGTCATCCTGGAAATTCAATAGCATTCAATCAAACACATTGCAAAACTCAGTTTAAAGAGTAAGCCTTTGTATATGAAGAATATAGATGTATTCCCCCTGTGTTTTGGGTGTTATGGATTTTTCGCGGGAATTATGAATGAAACATCGCTGCTCAACCATTTTGCAAATGTCAGTATTTTGGCAGCTTCTTTCTGCTCAGCATCCATGGCGTAGTCCAGCGCTGTTTTTCCAAACTGGTCTTTTGCTTCAATATCTGCTCCAGCTTTGATCAGCAGCTCGATAAATCTGGTTTTGCCCTCAAAGGCTGCAATCATCAACGCTGTGCGTCCCGACTGGTCGGCGGCATTCACATCCGCTCCACCAGCAATCAACAGCTTTGGAATGAAGGCTTTGTCCTGGAGCATCGCATACATCAGCGGCGTTGCTCCCACCTGATTTCGGGCGTTGACGTCAGCACCGTATCGCACCAGATATTTCGCAATCGTCTTGGAGTTCCCGACCAGCATCAGCGCCGTTTCGCCGAATTCATTCCGGGCATCTGGGTTCACCCCTTGCTTGAGTAACCCCAGCACAGCAGATTTATCACCCGTTTCGACTTGCTGTACAAGGATTGATTCAGTCTTTGTTTCATCCAAAGCCATCTCAGTTTGGAGTTCTGCCTGGGTTTCGGTGTCAACGAGGGTATCAGTTGTGATGATGAACCCACCCATTTCTCCCACTTCCAGGGCTGGATTTACCTCAATTCCTTGAGTTGAGGTAACTTCCAAACCTTCAACTTCAAGTCCCATAAAACCCACAGCACTTACCTTCAAGAGATAGTGTCCTTCGGTCACAGTATCAAACTGAAATCGGCCAAGCTTATCAGATTGAGAAAGCTGGATTTCACCTGAATTGATATTGATCAACCGAACTTCAGCACCGGTAATCGTCGCCCCAGACGTATCCTGAACTGTTCCTCGAACGACCCGTTCACCTTCCAATTTGGTTGAAAACTTCCTGGGAGCCGATGAATCTGACTGCGGCTGAACGATCTGAAATGATGTTTGGGCTGGTTCCTGCGCAAAAACAGGTGAAGTATTTAAAACAACTGCCATCACTCCGGCGGCAATCGGTAAGGCAATCCGTCGGAGCGCCGGACGGTCCATCCAGTCTGGAAGTGTCACGATTTGCTGGTCTTCCGGTCGTCGAAGATAGCGGATGCACAGATTCCCACTTGATCTCAGGACGAGTTCTTCGGCTTCGCGGCGGGTCATCGCCGACAGGTTGTGAACGTGTTTGCGGCAGTGGCTGCAGAAACGCACTTCATCGTTACCGACCATTTCGGTCCAGTCTTCGGTACAGGGTGATTTCACCTGTATGCAGTCCAAAATACCTTTGGTTCGATTCATGATCTGTTCCTTTTGGATTCACTCATCAACTGTTTGAAGTACCTGATGATAAAGCGCTGGGCTTACCCAAAAACCTGCCTTTGATCTCAGGTCATCCAACACTGGTTTGACGGCTGGCAGAACTCCGGTTCGTTTGGCTTCGATCAAAATGCCCAGGAGCCCAATACATTTGAGTCCAAAATGGCTGGCGACGGAACGACCCATCCGTTCGTCCAGAAGTACCAAATCAGCCTGAGTCTCAACGGCAAGTGCAATGGCTTCCGCCTCTCCCTGGTCCAAACTCAGGGTAAGCACAGTAATCAGTGGTTGATTGGTTATCGCGTGGACTTGAATCCAATTTGCCCCCTGAACTTCATCCGCACCGGGTTGCCCACTCCCTACAACCACGATTTCGTGATACACCGCCTGTGGAATCAGAATCGTTCCGAACACCTGGCGCAAGACATCCAGATGATTGATGGCGGCTAAATTGATGATTGGAGACGTGTTGCTGACAACCTTCATCATCGCCCCAACTGCTTTAAAGTATTGAGATCAGCTTCAAATTCACGGATGTCGTAATGCACCGGAATGTGACGACTTGCCAGCACGTGTTGGAACTGGATCTGACTTAAATCCGCCAATCGGCTGGCTTGTCCCAATGTTAACTTTTCCTTTTGGAACAGCATGACAGCTATTTCCTGGCGGAGTTCGTGTTCGGTCATGTGGGCTGTTTGCAGAATCTCATCTGGAATAACAAGGCTCATATTGTATGCTGCTCCCGGTTCAAGGTGTGGATAAGGGGTTGATTGTTTCTACGTCCATTTCAACCCATTGTCCAGAATGCGACTGGCTTTGGAAACAAACCTTTCTGCCAGTTCACCGATTGAAGGTTGGAGAAAGCTCAGCATTGGCGGCTTTGAGCAATTTGACGACCCCTGACTGGTCGGCATCAAGAGCATAGTCCAACGCTGTCTTCCCGAACTGGTCTTTCATCCCAACATCGGCCCCAGCTTTGATCAGCAGCTTGATGAATCTGGTTTTGCCCTCAAAGGCTGCAATCATCAAGGCTATGCGTCCCCACTGGTCGGCGGCGTTGACATCCGCTCCACCAGCAATCAACAGCTTTGGAATGAAGGTTTTCTCCTGGAGCATCGCATACATCAACGGTGTAGCGCCGACCTGATTTCGGGCGTTGACATCAGCGCCGTACCGCACCAGATATTTCGCAATCGTCTTGGAGTTCCCCACTAGCATCAGCGCCGTTTCGCCAAATTCGTTTCGGGTATCGGGCTTAACACCTTGTTTCAAGAGAGCAAGCACGGCTGATTTATCACCAGTTTCGACTTGCTGTAAAAGGATTGATTCAGTCTTTGTTTCATCCAAAGCCATCTCACTTTGAAGTTCCGTCTGGGCTCGGGTATCAACAAGTGAATTAGTAACCAAAACCATATCACCTGTCATATCTGGAAATTCTAGAATTGGATTGATTTCTTTTCGCCCACCTGAATCAATTTCTATTTTATCAATCTCGGTTCGCCTTAGCCCCTCAGCCTCGGCGCTCAACCGATACTTCCCAGCAGGAATTTTCTCGAACTGAAACTGACCGTATTCATCAGAGTCCAACGAGATTGCCTGCCCGGTTTCAAGGTTGGTTAACCTTAATTCAGCTTTCGGAACAACAACTTTGGTCTCATCACAAACCGTCCCATAAATACCTGTTTTTGAAACGGCTATGCTTGAACTTGAACCAAACTGCAGGATCGGAAAACCACGTTGAGCACGTGCTCGGGGTTGAGTTCCTGGTTGACTACATTTTGTTAGATTGAGTTGAGTAGATGTCTTGGGACGGAGTGGCTTGAGATCAATGGTGGGATCAAGTGTCACATTATCGCAAACCTCTGGAAGCACCAGATTGTCAGTTTTTTGTATCAAGACTTCACCAGATACTACTCCTATTACAGTATTTGCATTTTCATCCGGTTGAAGCACAACTTCCACTCTTTGATTCTCTCCCCTGGCGACCCTGATTCGTGGCAACTGACCAGCAATGAACCCGGCGGCTTCGACATCAAGGATAAAATCTCCTTCAATCACAATGCCGAGCCGAAATACTCCTTGTTCGTTGGCGGTGGTTGTCAACGATTCTCCAGTCATCGGGTTTGTACATTTCACTGTTGCACCAGCCAGAACAGCACCAGTCGTATCCTTGACGATTCCTTCTAAAGACAGTTCGGCTTTCACTTCAGCCGCTTGAAAGGAAGATTTTCCCCTGGCTGGATCAGTAACCTGAATGGCTGGTTTTGCCGAAGGCGAGTTTTGGGCCAGCGATGGCGCCGTATTGAGCGCCACGGCCATCACTCCAGCCGCCACCGGCAACACCAGCCCTCGGAGTGCCGGACGGTCCATCCAGTCTGGAAGTGTCACGATTTGCTGGTCTTCCGGTCGCCGAATGTAGCGGATGCACAGATTCCCACTTGATCTCAGGACGAGTTCTTCGGCTTCGCGGCGGGTCATCGCCGACAGGTTGTGAACGTGCTTACTGCAGTGGCTGCAGAAACGCACTTCATCGTTGCCGACCATTTCATTCCAGTCTTCGGTACAGGGCGATTTCACCTGTATCTGACTTAAAATATTGAGAGATTGCCTCATATACTTCCCTTCATTTTTTCTGGTATAGGGCTATTCATCTTCCTCTGCTTCAACAATGGGTGGTGAGGCTTTGGCTCCAATCAACTTGAGAAAAGCAATTGCCTTTTCCTCATCATGAGCAATGGCGTAATTAAGCGCTGTCTGACCAATCTTGTCTTTTGCATTGAGATCTGCTCCAGCCGTAAGCAAAAGCTTGAGGTATTTGATTTTTCCAGCGGCAGCGGCAATCATCAAAGCCGTTCGTCCATCCTGGTCAGCAGCATTTACCTCGGCTCCACGCTGAATCAATACCTTTGGAATCGCTGGGTCATTCTGCACCATAGAGAACATCAGCGGAGTCGCCCCAAACATACTTTGTGCCTTTACATCGGCCCCATATTGTAAAAGCAACAAAATCAAACCCTTATCCTCACAGGCAACCATGAGCGCTGTTTCGCCACAACCATTTCGGAGGTTTGGGGAAATTCCCTGTTTTAACCTTCGAAGCACTCCAGTTTGATTCCCTTCTTCAAGATCTTCAAAAAATGCCTGTGAATCCGGGTTGTCGAAAGCGCACTCAATGCGGTCGTCACGATGTTTGACCATCTCTTCAAGAGAAAATGAAAAAGTGAGTATCCCCATGAACGCACCAACTTCTAACTGCGGGTTAAACTGGAGCTGTTGCCCACTTCGAATCCTTAATTCATCCACGATGAACCGTTGGAAACCCTCGGCAGAAACTTCAATTTTGTAGGTCCCTTCGGCAAGGTTCGTGAATTGATAGTGTCCATCCTCGTCAGAAATTGCGATCTGCGTGGTTTCAGTTTTCAGGTTAATCAATGTTATTTCTGCATCCTGGATAGCTTCTTTTTGTTCATATTGAACCGTACCTTTCAATGTTGTGTTACCAGAACCATCTCCCAGCTTTGCTGGCTTTTGATCAGGTTGTTTTGCTGGCCTGGAATGCTCTTGTTTTGGTAGTTGTGGTCGTTGAGCCAGCGAAGGTGCCGTATTGAGCGCCACGGCCATCACTCCAGCCGCCACCGGCAACACCAACCGCCGGAGTGAAGGTCGGTCCATCCAGTCTGGAAGCGTCACAATCTGCTGATCTTCCGGTCGTCGAAGATAGCGGATGCACAGATTCCCATTTGATTTCAAGACGAGTTCTTCGGCTTCACGGCGGGTCATGGCGGACAGGTTGTGAACGTGCTTGCTGCAGTGGCTGCAAAAGCGCACTTCGTCGTTGCCGACCATTTCATTCCAGTCTTCGGTGCAGGGGGATTTCACCTGCACCCGGTCAAGAATGCGTAGACTTCGGTTCATGATTTTCTTTCTCCGGGAAAGGGTTAGTACCTGGTTGAAACTTTGGCTCCAGCCGCCTTGAGGAGCAGTATGACACTCTTGGACTCAGCATCACTGGCATAGTCCAGCGCTGTTTTTCCAAACTGGTCTTTGAACTCAACTTTGGCACCAGTCTTGATCAGCAGCTTGATAAATTTGGGTTTGCCCTCAAAGGCTGCAATCATCAATGCTGTTCGTCCCCACTGGTCGGCGGCGTTGACATCCGCTCCACCAGCGATCAAGAGCTTTGGAATGAAGGTTTTGTCCTGGAGCATCGCATACATCAGCGGCGTGGTGCCCACCTGATTTCGGGCGTTGACGTCAGCACCATACCGTACCAGATATTTCGCAATCGTCTTGGAGTTCCCGACTAACATCAACGCGGTTTCGCCGTGCTCATTACGTCCATTTGGTTGTATTCCCTGTTTCAGAAAACTAAGTACGGTAGGGGCATTTCTATTTTCAACCGCGCGTAACAGTTCACTTCCAGCAGGACGGCGGGAGGAAATCCCAGGATTCGTGCTCATCAAATTACTTGGCATGCCTATAGTCAATCCCACCAAGACGTCACCCCCGTGAATAGGAAGTTCCGTGATGGGCCGAGGACACAGGGTTTGATCAAGAGCTGGCACCGGCTCAATCAAAACAGAAGGACTTTGAGTATCACCACCGGATGAGGCTGAACCTGGAGTTTGAGTTGTTTGGGTCACCTGTCCTGAACTCGCACGATTGGAATGCATTGGACCCATTGTCTTCTTACCTGGCGAAGGTGGATCCTGTACCTTGATCACTGGTTTTGAAGAACCAGCCTTTTGTGCCATTGAAGGCGCCGTATTAAGCGCCACCGCCATTACCCCAGCCGCCACCGGTAACACCAGCCGTCGGAGCGCCGGACGATCCATCCAGTCTGGAAGTGTCACAATCTGCTGGTCTTCCGGTCGCCGAAGGTAACGGATACACAGATTCCCATTTGATTCCAGTACCAGTTTTTCAGCTTCGTGGCGGGTCATGGCCGACAGGTTATGAACGTGCTTGCTGCAGTGGCTACAGAAGCGCACTTCGTCGTTGCCGACCATTTCATTCCAGTCTTCGGTGCAGGGGGATTTCACCTGCACGTGGTCAATAATTCTCAGGTTTCGTTTCATAACTTTCTCTCCGGTGCAGGTTTAGCGAGTGGTGCAGGTTTCTTTTTTGAGGGTAGATTTGGACGAAACAGACGGTTTCGCGCCGGCAGCTTTGAGAACTTTGATAACCGCTGATTGATTGGCATCAATCGCATAATCCAGCACCGTTTTTCCCAGCTTGTCCTTTGCGTTGACATCAGCTCCTGCTTTGATCAGCAACTTGACGACTTTGGTTTTGCCATCAAAAGCCGCCAACATCAGGGCCGTTCGCCCATCTTTATCCGCTGCATTTACATCTGCACCTGCCTGGATCAGCATTTTTGGAATAGCCGTGCCCTCTGACAACATCCCGTACATCAACGGCGTCACGCCGAAGTAATTCTGGGCATTGGGGTTTGCTCCATACTTCAACAAGGCCTGGGCGAGTTTTTTGTAATCTTTAGCAATTTCCATCAGAGCGGTCCTATCAAATTGACCGCGAATATCGGGCGCATACCCTTTTTCCAGGAACAACGCCTCCACTTCCTCAGGTTCAGTGCATGGATAGAAGTCATCCCAAAATTCTTGAGCTTTTGGTTCCAGCTCCGGCCATTCGAGTTCTGCCTGTTCGTCCTTGTGGTAAACCCATTTTTCAACTTGCGAGAATTCAACAATTATCCCAACTGTAAAGGTTTCAACATCCAGCGCAATTTCCAAGGTGATCGCCTGAAATTCGAGGCTATCCCCTGCCTTGATATCAACTTCCTGTTGGAATTTGGCAAACCCTGGAGATTCAATTTCCAGCGAATACCGTCCATCAATCCCTGTTGGCAACTCAAATTGTCCTTTTTCAGTTGTAGTACAGGTTCTCTCTTCACCTGTTGTCAGATTGGTCAACTTCACAGATGCATCTGCAATCACAGCATCGGTTTGGTCCTTCACGACGCCAGATACCTTCGACCCACCACCGTGATTGGTGATAACTTCAGGAGATTTTCCATCTGTACTTTCAACCGTAATCGTTTGCTGCCCCGTGGGTTGAAGATCCTGACCCAAAGCTGGCGCGGTATTTAACGCCACCGCCATCACTCCGGCGGCAATCGGGAGCGACAATCGGCGGGTGAGCGCATTTCCCAACCGAACCGGAAGTGTCACCACAGTTTGATCCACCGGGTTGCGGCGATACCGGATACACAAATTCCCATTTGATTTCAAAACCAATGCTTCGGCTTCGCGGCGGGTCATCGCCGACAGGTTGTGAACGTGCTTGCTGCAGTGGCTGCAGAAACGCACTTCATCGTTGCCGACCATTTCATTCCAGTCTTCGGTGCAGGGCGATTTCACCTGCACGTGGTCAATAATTCTCAGGTTTCGTTTCATAACTTTCTCCTCAGTGCAGGGTTAGCGAGTGGTGCAGGTTTCTTTTTTTGGGGTAGATTGTGACGAAGCGGACGGTTTCGCTCCGGCAGCTTTGAGAACTTTGATAACCGCTGATTGATTGGCATCAATCGCATAATCCAGCACGGTTTTTCCCAGCTTGTCCTTTGCGTTGACATCAGCTCCTGCTTTGATCAGCAACTTGACGACTTTCGTTTTCCCATCAAAAGCCGCCAACATCAGGGCCGTTCGCCCATCTTTATCCGCCATGTTGACGTCGGCTCCAGCCTGGATCAGCATTTTTGGAATAGCCGTGCTCTCTGACAACATCGCGTACATCAACGGCGTCACGCCAAAGTGATCACGGGCATTGGAATTCGCACCGTGTTTCAACAAAACTTTGGTGAGGTTTTTATCACTTTTTGCGGCTCCCATAAGCGGTGTTCCATCAAATTGTCCGCGAATATCTGGAACATACCCTTCTCCCACTAAGAGTTCCTCTAATTCTTCAGAATCAGAGCAGTTATTGAATTTATCCCAAAATTCTTGAACATCTGGCTCCAGGTCAGGCCATTCAAGTTCTGCCTGTTCGTCCTTGTGGTATACCCATTTTTCAACTTGCGAGAATTCAACAATTATCCCCATTCTGACAACATCGGTTTCATCAATATCCAAAGTGATGGCTCTAAATTCGAGGCTATCCCCTGCTTTGATATCAACTTCCTGTTGGAATTTGGCAAACCCTGGAGATTCAATTTCCAGCGAATACCGTCCATCAATCCCCGTTGGCAACTCAAATTGTCCTTTTTCAGTTGTAGTACAGGTTCTCTCTTCACCTGTTGTCAGATTGGTCAACTTCACGGATGCATCTGCAATCACAGCATCGGTTTGGTCCTTCACGACGCCAGACACCTTCGACCCACCATCATGATCGATTACAAATTCAGGAGACTTCCTATCTGTACTTTCAACCGTAATCGTTTGCTGTCCCGTGGGTTGAAGATCCTGACCCAAAGCTGGTGCAGTGTTTAACGCCACGACCATCACTCCGGCGGCAATCGGGAGCGACAATCGCTGGGCAAATGCATTCCCCAACCGAACCGGAAGTGTCACCACCATTTGGGGTTCAGGGTTGCGACGATACCGGATGCAAAGATTCCCGTTCGACTTCAAAACCAGCGCTTCGGCTTCGCGGCGGGTCATCGCCGACAGGTTGTGAACGTGTTTGCTGCAGTGGCTACAAAAGCGCACTTCGTCGTTGCCGACCATTTCGGTCCAATCTTCGGTGCAGGGTGATTTCACCTGCACCCGGTCTAAAAGTGTCAAACTCCGGCCCATAAGTTTTTCTCCTTCGGTTCATTAAGTGCCTTGATTCAGACAATGCTTGCGCACAACTTCTCGGGAACCAGGAAGTCTCTCCAACAAGAATCGGGTTTCACCACAATGCTGCCCGCGTGACAGGCGGCTCTGAATCAAGTCCAGAGCATTTTTTGTTGTTTTGGATATTTTGAGATCAGGTGTGCCAAAGCATGGACTGCTTTGCTGGAATGTTCAATGGCAGAGGATGAGGCTGGATTTCAGATGGAGCAAAGAAAAAAACGAGACCACCTGACGAAGAGAACCAGAATATCCCTGAGATTGACGAATTGCTTGTTTTTCCAGTTTCCGTGATGCTAAATTGGCAAAAGTCTATCGCTCACAAGCCCTTCTCAGAGAATCAGATACTCATTCAATTCAAGAAAAGCTTCTGAATAAGCACTGCCATGTATATCAGCCTTGAATACATTCAACTGGCGCTCGACCAGCTCAAATCCCTGCATCCCTTTTATGGGATTACCTTTCTGGTCTGCAAATTGAACAAGCTACCAGTTGGACAAGTGAAACCATTTTTAAAGACCACACGAGAAGAAGCATTTCTCAAAGAGTATTTTCACCCAGCCATAGACTCAGAATATTTTTATCAGCTCTTCCTAAACCTGAAACCAGAAGAGGATAGATGGATAGACGCTCTTTCATTTAAATCCAGGCTCATCAGCATCCGTGCCGAAACCCCTCATATCTCAGAAGCTCTCCGTCCTGAGCGGCAGTACAGCCATTGGGGTTGGTCGCTAAATTATGTACAAAATTTAAGTAACCATCTGCAAAATCAGAGGATACCTATCCTTTTCCTTGCTGTCTGGTTGTATCGTGAGCGGGACTTTCCGGCTGATGCCACACCGCAAACCATCATCAATCGTTTTGTCGAGGAATTTCACCTGACATCTGAAGAACTTGAAAACCTGTGTGATGTGTCTATTCCAGAAAACGTGAATGTTCCTTGCTTGCAAGAAAATCCAGTTGCCTGGGGAGAATTGAGACAACTCATTGGTTCACCTCCTGATGAAGATCCTTCTAAACAAGGTGGAGCATTAGGCTATCTTAAACTGGTTGAAATCGGCCCGGCCCGAAACCTGACGGTTGAGCTGGCTGACCGACTGAACCTTCTGACCGGTGACAATGGTCTTGGGAAATCGTTTTTGCTCGACTGTGCGTGGTGGGTACTCACCGGAGAATGGGCTGGGCAACCTGCCTATCCAAGAACTGACGCCAAAAGTCCCAAAATCATTTTCAAGATTGCAACACCTGTAAATAACCTGAGTGAAGAAATTGAAGTCGCCTATGATTGGAATGCGACCGGTGAAAATAAATGGGCAACTCCAAAACTTCCAGTTATCCCAGGTCTGTCGCTGTATGTGCGAGTTGATGGATCTTTCGCCGTGTTTGATCCGGCGCGCCGAAAACAATCGCAAACCTCTGTTTTCTCAAAAGAAGATGTGCGCGATGGGCGAGGAACAGAAATCAATGGACTGATTCGAGATTGGGTAACCTGGCAATACAGTCCTGACCAGCATGCCTTTCAAATGCTCACTGAAGTCCTTCGCCACCTCTCTCCGCCTGATGTCGGAGACCTCGGCACGCTCAAACCAGGAAGACCAATCCGAATCGCAGGTGACAGCCGCGATATTCCTACGGTGGAACACCCGTATGGCACTGTTCCAGTAATTTACACTTCGGCGGGTGTCCAACGAATCATCACACTTGCCTATTTGCTGGTCTGGATCTGGCAGGAACATCAGGTCAATTCAAAAGCCATTCGGAAAACCCCAGAACGCAAACTCGTTGTTTTGATTGATGAACTGGAATCTCATCTCCACCCACAATGGCAACGGAGCATCCTTCCAGCCCTGTTGACAGTTACGAATGCCCTTTCATCGAAATTGACGACTCAGTTGTTTATCGCCACCCACTCACCGATTGTGGTTGCCTCTACCGAACCGCATTTCAACTCTGAACGAGACAAGCTGTTTCATCTTGATCTGGTGGAGACCAACCTGTTTGGCAAAGAAGCGGCCATTCGAGAAGTGGATTTCGTCCGCTACGGCAGAATCGGTTCGTGGTTAACGTCAGAAATCTTCGATTTACAGCAGGATTACGGCCCTGTCGAAGCCGAGCGGGCCATTGAGGAAGCCAGGTCATTGCAACAAAGCGAAAACCCCGATCAGGAAAGGATCAAAGAGGTGAGCGGCAAATTGGAGCGGTACCTGTCTGATTTGGATACCTTTTGGCCGCGATGGGTGAAATTTGCCGAAAAACATGGAGTTGAGCTTTGATACCAGTCCAACCACAGCCCGAACCACCAGAATTTCATCAACGCGTCAGAGTTCCAGGTCAAGATTTTCTGATGACAAACCCGTCTCCCAAACAAGATGATTGGGACGGGAAAGAACACTGGAGAAGAGCAATACCTGATTTAAGAATAGCTTACAGAGGAATTTGTGCTTATTCGTCTTTGAGAATTCTTCCAATAGAAGTAGCAACGGTGGATCATTTTGTTCCAAGGAAGACACATCCACACCTGGCGTATGAGTGGAGTAATTTTCGTCTTGCCCGACATCGCATCAACTCCAAAAAAGGTGAATTTACAGTCCTGGATCCATTCACAATTGGCGATGACTGGTTTGTGCTGGATTTTTCAACCTTTATGGTTCACCCAAACAACAATTTGACTGAAGTTCAAATGGGCCAAATAAGAGAAACTATCCAGCGTTTGGATTTGAACCATCAAGACTATGTTGAAATGAGAGCTGAATGGTATACCGAGTTCAAGAATAACCTTCAAGCATTAGAAAGATATTCGCCATTCATCGCTTATGAAATGAGAAGACAAGAGATCGTTCCTTAACCCCACTCAATTCCAACCCATAAAAAGCAAACCGGTTGAACTCACAGAAGAAGTTCAACCGGTTTTTGTTTATCAGCTTTTGAGTTTATGCCTTTTCGGAATCAGGTCCTGAAAATAGGAGAAAGTTAAATCATTGAAGGAATTGTCTTTCCCTGAATCCCGAACCCTGAACCCCGAACCCTCAACGGTTTTATTTAAAGGACACTACCACTCGCTGAATCGTCGGCGGGAGTTCGTGGAGTTCGCTTCGGCTATAGCCGGTTTTGGTAAACATTTCGTCATACTGGGCAAAGGTGTAGGCATCTCCGGCGGGCGTTCCATTGAGCATGGTCAAACTGAACATGGCCGCCATCGGAGGTGTCACGCGGTCTTCGTTCGGGACAAATTCAAGCGTCACGACGCGGCCTCCGTCAGCCAGCGAAGCATGGATTTTTTCCAGCAGCTTTTCACAGGTCGGAATATCAAAATGATGCAGAAAATTGGTCAGCAGCACGATGTCGTACCCAGTTCCAAAATCAACCTCAAAGGCGCTCCCTGGCAACGTGTGATGGCGATCCGAAACACCAGCTTTTCCGGCATTTTCTTTGGCAACTTCAAGCACGCTGGCCCAGTCAACGGCGGTAACCTGGGCTTGTGGGTACGTTTGGGCAAAGGCAATTCCATACAAACCATGCCCGGCGGCAATGTCGAGCACTTTGGAAGGCCGATCAGACGGCAATTCGATCAACTTCGCCAGAATTTGGGCTGGCATCGCCATCATCGGTGCCATACCACGTGCAAATCGGACCCAGACTGGATGATCCGGTGCCACCGACCCACCCTCTGGCAAGGACGTAGTGCCGGTTTGTACGGTTTTCGTCAGTTCCTGGAAACCATCTATCAACATGGGTGACAGCATAAATTCCAGGATACTTCCCAGATAAGCCGGTGATTTTCGGCTTAGAAACACTGCCGAATCCTGGGTCAGGTGATATTCACTTCCCGTTTTGGTCAGAAATCCAATCACACAGAGGTAATCGCACAAAATCCGAGTGCCACGTTCTGAAGCCTCGCAAAAGGCAGCAATGGCCTGGGCGGTGGAATTGCCATCGGCAATCGCAGTGAAAACATCAAGTTCAATCGCGGTTTTGATCGCCGCTGTTTTTTGGTAGCTGTTTACGGTTTCAAAAAATAAGGCCGGCGACGGGGCACCGGCTGGGGCCTGTGTTGACATAAAATTCTCCGAAAAAATGGAATTGAAGATAGAGTGATGTGCGAACCAGTGGAATGCTTTTGTATTTCCCTGAACCCTGAACCCTAACCCCTGAACCCTGAAGGTCTTACCAGCCTTTGCGCTTTTGTTTTGGAATTTGGGTCAGCCGTTTGACGCGCTGGCGTTCGACCGCCTGCGCCCGGTGGGTTTGGCGAACTTCGAGGAGCTGAATTTCACTTTGGAGCTGGCGATAGCTTGAGTAACGGCTTGGATCAAGGGTTCCATTTTGGAGGGCGTTCAGCACGGCACAGGAAGGTTCGCTTTCGTGGCGACAATCTCGGAAATAGCAGTCTTCGGCAATCGTCTGGATATCTTCGAAGGTCTCGCGGATCCCTTCACCCGTGGCCCACAACTGCAGTTCGCGCATGCCAGGCGTGTCAATCATAATCGCCCCCGACGGAAGCATCATCAATTCACGGCGGCGGGTGGTATGCTTGCCACGGTCGTCCCCGTCGCGGACCTCCTGGGTCTTTTGAGTATTTTGTCCAAGCAGGCGGTTGACCAGGGTAGATTTGCCGACGCCAGAGGACCCTAACACCGAAATCGTTTCGCCTTTCTTCAGAAAGGGCTCAAGCGCACCGAGTCCAGCGCCATGTTTGGCGGAAATACATACAATCGGAACACAGATGGCCACGGCACCAACTTCACGCAATCGCTGGTCACGGTCGGCACACTTATCAGCTTTGTTGAGAACAATCACTGGCTGAGCGCCGCTTTCCCGAACCAGTGTCAGAAATCGTTCAATTCGGCGCACGTTGAAATCCTGGTCCAATCCTGAAACGAGAAAAATCCAGTCAACATTGGCGACGACGATCTGTTCTTCGGTTTTGGCACCGGCGACCTTGCGGGAAAATTTGCTTTTGCGCGGGAGGACGGCTTCGATGAGGGCCTGTGAGGTTGGAGTTGGCGGCGTCAGGGCCACCCAATCACCAACCGCCGGGTAATCGGCCCGGCTTTCGGCCAGATATCGCAAACGGCCACTGACTTCGGCGTGAACTTCACCAGTGTCAGTATAAATGAGCGAGCCAAGTCGGTCCTGGGAATAGACTCGACCAACGATCATCCCTTGCTGGGCATAGGGCTGAAAGCTGTTTTCAAAAGATTCATTCCAACCAAGTGCTTCTTTGTTCAAGTTCACTATCCTCATGCGCCTCGAAACTTACTTTTGTCCCTGGTTTGGAAGCAAAAGGTCTGCCACCTGACGTGTCAGCCGGGATGGATTGATTGACCCAAGATTTGCCAGACAGATCACCGAGAGCCGATCAGCGGGAAATCGAATCATTTCCGCTCGATACCCGGCCCAGGCGCCGTTGTGATGAATGATCTGGTGGCCATTCCAGTTACCAACCATCAGCCCACAAGCATACTCTAACTTTCGGCCTGAGTTCAAAACACCTGGTGTAGTCAGACGCGTAATCAGATCCTGACCACTCACCAGTTTATTCTGATAAAAACTCTGATCCCAGAGAAATAAATCTTCCACCGTTGTCATCACGCCACCATCACCAACGGTATCCAGTAATGACATTTCAAGTCGAAATCCTCCAGACCGAATCGGAGCATACCCAATCGCCCGGTTTTTGACAATCCGGGTAAAGTCGTCATGAATGTGGGTTTGTGTCATTCCCAAGGGTTTGAAAATTTGCTGTTCGGCAAATTCACTCAGCCGGGTTCCACTGACACGTTCGACGATTTCCGACAGTAAGAAATACCCTGAATTGCTGTATTTGTGCTGGTCGCCCGGAGTGAATTCGGTTTTTGGCACCGATTGAATGAACTTGATCACGTCTTCTTCAGTGGCAATATTTTCAAGTCGAACTCCAGCCTGAATCATAAGTTGGAGGTAATCTTGAATTCCGCTGGTGTGATGCAGGAGATGCCGGATCGTAACAGGTGGGTCGTATTTGGGGAGTTCGGGGAGGTACTTTCGAATGTCATCGTTGACTGAAAGCTTTCCCTGCTGTTCCAAAATCAAAATACAGGCGGCAGTAAACTGTTTTGACATCGAGCCGACATCAAACACCGTCTGTGGTGAAATTGGAACATTGTGTTCCAGGTCAGCAATGCCATAGCCGCGCTTGTAGACAATTTGACCATCCTTGATCACCGCCAGCGCACACCCTGGCGAATCAGGCTTGTTCCACTGGGCAAACAAGGCGTCAATTTGCTCAATTTTGGCTGGTGAAAGCGTGGCGGGAACTGGCGGTGGCGTCTGGGCCAGGGCGTGAAATCCAGTAGACAGACAAAAAACGATGCAAAGAGCCAGCAGGGCTCGTACCCGAACAGAAGCGGCGATCATGAATGTGGTCCTTTTGTGCCTGGAGGAATCAGGTATCGAGCCCCGGGAGGGTGAGGAGATACCTTTGACATGTTGTGGTGGAAATCGCGGGTACGAATGTCAAAGGTAAAATGTTCAAAACACTCGACTCACTCCTAAAATCCAGAACTGACCAGCCGGATAATTCCGACCATCAACCGCAAATAGCACGCCACCAGTCACAATCGTGCGTGGAGTAATTGAAAAATTCGCCAGTGGACCAAGTGCAAAAATTCGGCGTCCAGTTTGCTTGTCAAAATCAGGTTTGAACCCTGGTGGGAGTGCTCCCTGCGTGCCAACCGTTTTCACAATCCCGTCGTTGCCAACTCGAATCGTGCGGAACGGAACGTCAAAGTTGCCTTGCTCGATACCATTTCCGGCCAGTGTGAGCGACAACCGACTGAACAATGAATAATTGACCTGAAAGTTGTAGATAAATTCATTGGCTGGATCAATCGGGAGCACTTCGTTGGTAAAGGCGTCAATCGCCCCGTCTTTTTGGGCTTTTCTTAATCGAATCCCCGCTTCGCCGCCAATCCGGAGCGTGCGATCTTTGACGATAAAGCTCTTGCTGATCTGACCTGTGATGTCAAAGTCGGTCTGGCCTTCATCAATCGGCAAGGTGGTTCCGGCAAAACCACGCTGCAAGTCAGTTGAGTTGGCTGGAAGTTTCACATCAAATTTGGCCGTCAAATAAAACGGTTCGTTGACCAGGTTATAGCGCACGCCAAACCGCACGTTGCTCAGCGCGCTGGCCGAGGGTGAAAACTCTGGTGGATCTTTGATCACGCGTCCATCACGGCCAATGCTGGCCAGTTCGCTGTTGGCATAAGGAATCGTGACGTGGGCTTCGAGACGGTCAGTGATGCCATAGGCCACGTCAAATGAAAGCAAATTGGTTTTGGTGGTACCGCGAAAATCGGGTCCGGCGGGAGGAATCACCCGCACCCGGTCCCCAAGAAAATCAAAGCGCTTCTCCGTATCGGATCTGGTGTAGAAAACTGAGAAAATCCCCCTTCCCTTTGGCAAGGTTTCAGCCTGGGCCCACACCGAATCAGTTCCGATGATGCCGCTTACTATCACCACGGTCAGAAGTGTAAAAAGTGCCTTTGCGAGCTGATGAAGTGACATAGTGCCTTTCCTGAAAAAGAAAACCGCACCCAGGAAATTCGAATTCCCTGGGTGCGGTGGTCAATTAGTTGAATCGAACCCGAAAGATGGTCTGTGTTTTATCAACGAGAAGGAAAATTTCACCACGTGAATTGACAAACAGCCCTCTCAGCGCATCGGCGCCCTGTTTGGTGTCATAAGTCGCAACCAGTTGGCCGGTTTGGGTGACTTCGGTCAACATTCCATTTCCACGATCTGAAACCAGCAAGTTGCCGTTTGGCATCAGAACCAGTCCAAATGGATATTGAAATCCATTGCGCAACACCCGCTGATTGCCGTTCGTCTCGTCAACGGCCACCAGCACGCCGCGAGAGGAATCAAGGGCGAAAATCGTCCGGGACGCTTTGTTATAGGCCAGTTGTTCCAGTCCTCGGGTGTTGGCATCGGTGGTCGAGAGACCAAATCCTCGCGCAATAACCCGACCAGTGGAGCGGGTGTCAGGATCAATAAATCGGATTTCCCCCGTGCCGCCATTCGACAAAAAGAATGTACGCGAGACCAACCCATCCACACCGAGCATATACCGTGGATTTGAAACGCCACCGAGATTCCCTGGGGCAATGCCTTCGGCACCGAAATCGGAAGATCGGAAGGAACGCGATGCCAGAATTGTGGGCACACAGGTCGTGTAGGCGACTTCAGTGCTATAAAAGGCAATCGAGGAAACCAGCAGGAAGGAATTGCGCTGCACCTGACGAACTCCACCCGTGGAATTGAGCAACACCAGTGACCGGGTTGAATACTGGGTCACGACATACGAGCCATCAGGAACTTCGGTCATGTGATAAATGTCGGGACCCGTATCCGGACTTTTCCCAAACTGGATCAGTTCGACCGTGCGGCCCGGTGCCGGTTTTTCTTCGACGGTGAAGGTCACATTTTCCGAGGAAACACCATTGGGTGTGGTCACGCTCAGTGTTCGAGCCCCAGGCGCCGCCGCATCTTGAATCGTAATCGCCACTGGAAAACTGGTTTCCGTACCACCGGGCAAAACGGCAACCGTGGCACCGCTTCCACTCAGTGAAACAGCACTGGCGCCACCGAGTCGAAAACCACTAATCACCGCATTGACGGTTTCTCCCTGGATTCCGCTGGCCGGGTCAATCCCGCTCACCACAGGTTTGGTTTCATCCGGCGCCGTGACGGTAAAACTCACGGTTTCAGTTTGAGCTGTTCCGGCGGCAGTCGTCACCGTAATGCTGTGTTTTCCAACCACTGCATCCTGAGCAATCACAAAAGTCACCGGGAGTTGCGTCGGATTCACTGAACTCGTGGTTGAAACCGTAACCCCTTCAGCACTGACGGTGACAGTACCGCCATACAGGTTGCGGCCTTCAATGACTGTGGTGACGGTGGTGCCGGCTTTTCCAGCGGCTTCTTGAATGCGTGTCAACTGGGGACGGGCTGCGGCATTGGCAACAAAGACTTCGGAGCGCTGATTTGAAGCCGTGTTCAACACCTGAAAAACCGTCTGGTCACCGCTGGAATTGATTGCGGCCAGCCGGTCATCAGTGGCCCGCAGTCGGGTTGGGCTGCCATCACTGGCCGTTCCGTTTTTTAGCGCTTTGGTTTTTTGGGCGGCAACCCCATTGATTTCAACGGTGCTCCCGCCTTTCACAAAACCGGAACCGGTGACGTTGGCCCGAACCTGACCATTGGCATTTTTAGAAATTGAAACATTTGAAATTGCCGGCCCTGAAGATTGGGCAACAGCAGCGACTGACATTCCAAAAATCACAAGATAAAAACCGAAAAGTTGAAATATTGAACGATATCTGTTTCGAATAGAATATTTTAGAAGCGGCATACCATTTCCTTCGATTGAGTCAATACACTTGAAGGAAGGAGCGGAAAGAAACAGCTATTCCGGATTTCGCCTCCCTCTCCTCCCAAACCAGGCATCAGGAGCGATGCCTGTTACTGTTTCAACACTTTGATTTCGACGGCCATTTTATCAACTTCCTGGTACATCACCTTGACGCTGGCATTGGCCACCAGATCTTCGACAGTCAAATTTTTGCGACCACCGAAAGCGGCTGAGTCTTCAGCCTTGAATTTTGTCTTTTTGGTCAGGGTGAGGGTGAGTTCACGATTTTTCTGGTCTTTGATGGTGACCATGTTTTTTGCAGTATCAACACTCAGCACGGTGGCGCGCACAGCTTTGGTTGGAGCAAAGGCATCAGTTGCACCTGGGCGCGGTGGACTGATGGCGCCACCGCCGCCGCCAGATGCCAGGGCGGGCCCAGCCAGCAGTGTCAAACCAAGCAGTGCGGATAATCCTGAAAGCGACATTTTTTTCAAATTCATACTGTAACCCTCTCACGTAAGTCATTAGATAAAAACAGATTTAGACCATTTCTGGAAAAGAACTTGAGATACAGTCCAATCAAACCCCCGCCTAAAGGCGGAACTCTTAACTTTTCCCACCAGGTTAATTTGGATGATTGAGATTCCAATCGTAGGTTAGAAAAGTAACTTTAGCATTTGCAGCCGCTACGTCTGACCGGTATTTTGCGACAAAAGACGGGACATTTCCAAAATCGTCCTTATACCAGTCAAAAATTGAAGAGACAGAAAGGCTCCCGGATGCAGCATCCCAGGCAGCGCCTTTGGTCGCATCGGCCAGAAATTCACGCGTGACGGTATCAAGAAATTCATTGAGGTCTTTGCCTTCAAAAGCACGTGGCTGCAGGTTTGGACAGCCAACCGAAGCACAATTGATCGCAAAGTGGATGCGGGGATCTTTGTAGCGCGGTCTGAGAACTTTATTTTCGATTTGATCGAGCGAAAGCTCAGTGTTGGCAACCGGATAGGGGGTTTGCCAGAAGTTTTTGGCTTTGGGATCTTTCAAAGCGTCAAAATTCACGCTTTTCAGTGGATACTTCTCAAGCACCGCATTGAGCGTGATGGCATTATAGGCATTGATCCAAAAGGCTTTCTGGTCAGTTTCAGGGAGGTATTCAGGATGGGCTGTCGCCAGCCGTTTGACATACGCGGCCAGGGCAGCTTTGTCAGCCGCATTGGCGACCCATTCACTGTATTTCACACGACCACCGACGACATATTTTTTGAGGAGCGTGTCAAATTCAGCATGTGAGAAGGTTTCAGTTTTCCCGGCTGGTGGCGGAGCTGAGACAGGTGGGAGTTTTGGTGACGGCGCAGTTTGATTGCAGCCGATAGCAGTGACAAATACGACAAAAAAGAAGCTGATGAAAATAAAGCGATACCACATATTTAGGGTTCAGGGTTCAGGGTTCAGGGTTCAGGGTTCAGGGTTCAGGGTTCAGGGTTCAGGGTTCAGGGTTCAGGGTTCAGGGTTCAGGGTTCAGG